>SKZB01000050.1 GCA_007127615.1 Phycisphaerales bacterium
TGCGCGTGCCGATGGATGTCTGGTACGGCCAGTACTGGGGCCGCATCCAGGGCAACAACAAGGAACGCCGGCACAACCACCACAACCAGATTCCCGAGGTGTATCTCGAGCGCGTGATCAAATGCGCTTCCAATCCCGACAGCCTCGTCCTCGATCCGTTTTGCGGTTCGGGAACAACCAGCACCGTCGCCCGCGCCCTCGGCCGCCGCTCGATCACGACCGAGTTCTCCAGGGTCAACGCAAAGAGCGCGTGGGAGCGCATCACGAAGATCGGCATGATCCCGCGCAAGGACAACGGCCCGCAGTCGACGGCGATTTTCAAGAAGCGGAGGGCCATTGAGGTGTGAGGACAGTACGATTCGCGTATGAGCGATTCGATCCAACTGCCAACCGATCTTGAAACAGAGCGAGATGCGCTGGTCGCTGAGATTCTCGCTGCGTTTGAACATGTGTCGCGAGAAGGTGGCGTTTCCTGGACGGAGGCCATGGTCATCGATGATGAAGGCAGCAGTGCCGAGCGGCGCGCGGCTCGGCGACAGGATACCGATCAGAACTGGATCGAACTCCTGGATGACGAGCAATGGCACCCGCTCGGTGGTGTCGGCGGATTCTCATTTCTCGATGCGGCCGGCTTCCACTATTACCTTCCCGCCGCCATGATTCATACGATCCATCACGGGGCCCGAACTGGCCTTGATGCGGGCGTCCTCACGCTCAACAAGGCAACGAAACCCGATGGTTTTTCTCAGCGTGAGTGGCACTTGGAGAAGTGGTCGCGGCTCGACGATCGACAGCGGCGCTGCGTTGCGAGATTCTTGCGCTACCTGATCGCTTCCGAGGAGGCCCTCGTCGATGACTACGTCGCATCAGATTGGCGAACGGCGTACGAGCGATACTGGAACACGGTCGATGAGCTGAATGGAATGCCAGAGAAGTCAGAGTGAGATGGCCCACGATGTGTCGCCGCATCCGTCCAGTCGATGCGTCATCGTGCTCGACGGGTGTGCATCACATGAATGACGACATCATCTTCAACGTCTTCATGCTCCTCGCTTACTTCGGATGCCCACTTCTCTACATTCCGTTGCAGATTGTGACATCGGTTTACTGCCGAGGGGTGACGAGGCGTTATAGCCTCGCGCCCATTCCGTTCGCAGCATTCGTTTTCGCAATCACCGCCATCGGCTTCATGCGGGAAGACAATCTCTGGCCGCTCTGCATGATTTTTCTCAGCCCGGTGGCGATCGCCTATCTGTGCGGGTGCCTCCTTGCCGAATACCTCAGCCGCCGTGATTGACCGCCGATCGCATTGAATCAGGGGCAGAGGATGTATGGATTGCGGCATGAGTCAGAGTCATGGCCGTTCTGAGCACCGTAGCGCTATCCTTGATGCATGGAAACTGAGCCGTTCAACTTCGTGATTGGCCGCGGGACGTGGGATGCGCAGATCCGCTATTTTACACATGAGATTGACCATCATTACTGGGCTGACTTCTCACCTGCTTGCGCGCGTGAATTGGATGCCCTGGAGAACAAGATCAATCGCCGACTCCCTGCAGACCTGCGACTGTTTCTCACATCGTTCGGGTCGGGTGGTTTTCCCGCCAGACATGGCGGGCAGATCCACTCTCCTGAGGAGATGTGCGAGGGATGCATCGGATCAATTCTCATGGCATGTGGACGGGCGAAGAACGTGACCAACGAGCAGTTGAAGCGCTTCTACATCCTCCGGGGTGAGCAGAACCCCGATCCGTCAAACTACACCACCGAGAGACTGAACCAACACGGCGTTTCCGCATTCGATCTGCTTCAAATCGGCTCGGATGGGTGCTGCGGCTATCACCAGGTCTATGTCGGCGCTGAGCCGCGTCCCTTTGGCTACGGCCTGCTGCACGAAACTGAAATGTACGATGTTCTTCCCTCCTTCAGTGCCGGGCTCTGCAAAATCCTCAATGACCATTGGAAGGCGGGTTCTGGCCGGCTCGAGGATTGAATTAAAGGCGCTTCAGGAATCTGCGCAAGTGACCGGCACGGATGGGACAGCAAAGGCACGGAGGCACGGAGGCACGAAGGCAATGAGCGACGAAGCGACGGAGGGACGGAGAGACGAGATTTCGGAGGGAGGGGGTGCCCCGGCCAGCGACTGAAAGGAGTCGGCCGTTCGAGACGCAACCAAGGCGCGATGCAACCCAATCCGGTGCCGGGCGCCGTGATCGGGAGGCGATTGTCGACAGGCACGGAGGCACGACGGCACGCGGGCGTGAATCCCCCGAAGGGGCGCCGGAGTGTCGCCACGGGTGAAGTATCGGGCGGCGCCGCCGACCGATGCGCAACCCGTGAAAGTCCGAACGGCCATGGCCCTGGGCCCCCGCACGCGGCGGATCCTGGACTTTCGGGGGAAGCCGGGGGAGACTTGTTTTCAGGATTGGGAAGCTGGCGGTGAAGCCCCCCGGGGGAGGTGGCCGTCACTCGTGACCCACACGATTTCCTGAAGACCCGAATAAAATTGAGCCGTGTGAATCCGGACTCCTTGGTTTTGCTTCTTTCTGACTGGAGCACCGATATGGGCACCAAAGACCCACGTGTGGATGCGTACATTGACAAGGCCGCTGACTTCGCCAAGCCGATTCTGACGAAGCTGCGCACGCTCGTGCATCGGGGTTGTCCCGAGGTCGAAGAGACGATCAAGTGGGGCATGCCTTCGTTCGAGTACAAGGGGCCGTTTGTGGGCATGGCGGCGTTCAAACAGCACTGCGCCTTCGGCTTCTGGAAAAGCGCACTGATCTTCGAGGATAGATCAAAGTTTTCCGAAGCGGAACTGCGTTTGGCGTGGGGAGCCGAGGGCAAGGGAAGCGATCGCGCCCACATCATGAGCATCGACGAGTTGCCGACGGATGCCAAGATTCTCGCCCTCATCAAGAAGGCGAAGGAGCTCAACGATGACGGCGTGAAGATTCCGAAAGAGAAAACCACGAAGAAGCCGATCCCGCTGCCGACGGATTTCGAGAACGCGTTGAAAAAGACGAAGGGCGCGAAGGCGAACTTCGAAAAGTTTTCTCCATCACACCAGCGCGAATACATCGCGTGGATCACCGGAGCGAAACGCGAGGAGACGCGCCGGAAGCGCATCGCGACCGCAGCGGAATGGATTGCGGAAGGCAAATCGCGCAACTGGAAGTACCAGACGTCATCAAAACGCGACATGTGACTTTCAGCGCGACCGCGGCAATCAGGACCTCACGCGACATCGCCGAGGCCGAGCGTCCGGCCGTACGCTTTGAGCAGCCGTTTCTTGAGCAGGGCATCGCGTTCGCCCGCCAGCCGAGGGTTCTCCCTCACCCATCGTTCGGCATCGCGGCGCGCCATGCGCAGCAGTTCCAGATCGCGCGGCAGATCCACCACGCGGAAGGGCGCGATCCCCGCCTGGCGCGAACCGAAGAGTTCACCCGGACCGCGAATCTCGAGGTCCTTTTCGGCAATGGCGAAACCGTCCGTCGTGCTGAAGAGTGCGTTGATCCGCGCGATGCCGTCCTCGGTGGTCGGATCGGCGATCAGAACGCACAGACTTTTCTTCGTGCCCCGCCCCACCCGGCCGCGCAACTGGTGAAGCTGCGCCAGTCCGAAACGTTCAGCGTGCTCAATGATCATCATGGTGGCGTTCGGCACATCGACGCCGACTTCGATGACGGTCGTGGCGATCAGCGCATCGATCTCGCCCGCGCGGAAGCGCTCCATGATCGCTTCCCGATCATCGCGCTTGATGCGCCCGTGCAGAATCGCCAGTCGGGCGCCAGTGAGCGGTCCCTGCGCGAGGTGGTGATAGTGCGATTCGACATCCTTCAGCCCGCTGGCGGATTCCTCGATGACGGGCACGACGATGTAGGCCTGCTCGCCCTGCGCAATCCGCTGCGCCACGTAGCGGTAGACATCCGGCGCCGTTTCGGGCGTCACGTGCCGGGTCACGATCGGCTGCCGGCCGGGCGGCATGCCGCGAATGCTTGACGTATCGAGATCGCCGAACACGGTCAATGAAAGCGTTCGCGGAATGGGGGTCGCGGTCATGACGAGGATGTGCGGCGCAGAGTTCTGCTCGGCCGACTTAACGCGGATGGTCGCGCGCTGGTGCACGCCGAAGCGGTGCTGCTCATCGATGACCGCGACGCCGAGTGAGCGGAAAGTGACGTGTTCGGTGAGCAGGGCGTGCGTGCCGATGAGGAGGTCGATGCGGCCTTCGGCAAGATCGTCGAGCAGTTCCCTGCGGGCCGCGCCCTTGGTCGCAGCGGTGAGCAGCGCGATGCGGACGCGCGATCCCTCGAGCATCTGCGTGATCGAGGAGAAGTGCTGCTCCGCCAGCAGCGCGGTCGGCGCCATCAATGCGGCCTGGTGGTTCGATGCAACCGCCATCAGCATCGCGTAGAGCGCGACCACGGTCTTGCCCGCCCCGACATCGCCCTGCACCAGCCGGTTCATCGGTTCGGTCCGGATCAGGTCGTGCACCAGATCATCGATGACCGCATCCTGCGCTGTGGTCAATCGGAACGGAAACCGCGCGCGGATATGCTCATCGATGGCTTCATCGTGCTTCAACGCCGGGGCGCGCAGGGTTTCGCGCCGGTGCTGACGCTTGAGCATCACGCCGAGCTGGAGCAGGAAGAGCTCATCAAACGCCAGCCGTCTTCGCCCGGCGTGAATGTCATCCTCATCCTCCGGCCGGTGCACCATGCGGTACGCTTCGCGCAGTTCCGGCAGCGCGGCCTGCCCGCGGTACGCTTCGTGCAGGTGATCTTCGAGTTTCTCGAGCGCCGGTTCGAGAACCGCCTCCACGGCCTGTTCGATCACGCGGGAAGAGAGTTCCTCGCTGGCGGGATAGATCGGCCGATACCGCTCCTCACGGCCGTCGCCCGTTGATTCTTCGCCGATGAGTTCCCATTTCGGGTTGGTCATCTGCAGGTAATCCCCCCACCGTTTGGTCTTTCCCCACGCCCGGATGTTCGCGCCGGGATGGAGTTTGTCGCGCATCCACGGCGCGTTGAACCAGGTGAGCAGCATCGTGCCGGTGCCGTCGTGGAGCGTCGCTTCGAACCGGCCCCGGCGCCCCGCGCCGCGCCGGCGGGTGTTCAACACCTCGCCCTGCACCGCGAGATTCTTCTCAGAACCGTGTTCGGGGTCGACGATCCGGTTCACGACGTCGATGGACTGCTCCGGCAGTTCGTGCTCGTACCGCAGCGGAAGATGCAGCAGGAGATCCGCCACGCAGCGGATGCCGAGCTGGCGGAAGGCGCCAGCGCGCTTCTCCCCGACGCCGTGAACGTCGGCGATATTCGTCGTCAGGGTGATGGCCGGGGCATGGGACGGCATCGCGTGCGCCCATGATACCCCTCGTGCCGCGGAGAAAAGCGGCGATGCAGCCGCCGGAGAGCCGAACGGCCACCGACCGACCGATGCTCCGGCGAATCACCGGGGCGGACTGGCGTTTTTTTTGAATTTCCCCTGCGCTCCGGCCGGCGGATTGCGAGGTTCCTGATAGAGGCCCCGGCGGCAGGGCCGGGCAAGCA
>SKZB01000363.1 GCA_007127615.1 Phycisphaerales bacterium
GATGGGCCGCGAGCGCGGCGAGCCCTTCGTGGACCAGCCGGCCCTCCAGCGTGTAGACGAACGCGTGGTGCCCCTCCCGCGTCTTCAAGCGCTCGATCACCAGTTCTCCCGGCCGGGGCAGACGCGACCACGCCGCCTGTACATCAAGAATCGGCCGGACCGCACCCATTTCCGGATGGTTCGATTCCCCTTCTTCCGGCGCGATCGCCAACTGGCGGCGGACTTCGCCGGCCAGCTCACCCGAGAGCGGCAGACGCCCCCCGCCCCAGCGCGGCACGAGGTTCGTGCGTTTCGTCGCGCGCTTCACCTGCGCGGTCATCTCGCGCACGCGCACCAGCTCCACCATGCGGCCGGCGAACATGAACTGATCGCCGGGACGCAGCCGCGCGATGAACGATTCCTCGATCGACCCGAGCGTGCGCCCGCCGACCATCCGAACCACCATCGCGCTCTCGCTGGTGATCGTGCCGACCGCCATGCGGTGGCGCCGCGCGATCTTCTCTGAATCGACGACGAATCGACCGTCGCGCTCAACCACGCGCCGGAAATCGGGATAGGCGTCGAGCGCCTGTCCGCCGCGGGTGATGAAGTCCAGCGCCCACTGCCACTCGGCAGCGCTGAGCTCGGCGTAGGCGGCGGCGCGCATGACTTCCCGCCGCGCCGGCTCGCGTTCGAACCCGCCGCCGAGGGCGAGCGTGACCAGATGCTGCACCAGGACGTCGAGCGGTTTGCGGATCGGCTCCCGTTGCTCGATCAGCCGCTTCTCCATCGCGGCGCGGGCCGCGGCGAACTCGACCAGTTCGAGGGCGTTGGTCGGCACGCCGATGATGCGGCTGACCGCTCCCGGCTGATGCCCGCTCCGGCCGGCCCGCTGCATCAGCCGCGCGACCCCCTTGGGGCTGCCGACCTGGATGATCTGATCGACGGGAGAAAAATCAACGCCCAGATCGAGACTGGAGGTGCAGACCACACAGCGCATCCGGCCGAGATCGATCATCGACTCCACCTCGGCACGCAACTCGCGATCCAGCGAACCGTGATGGAGCGCCACTTCACCGATCCACTCCGGCCGGGCGCGGAGAATCGATGCGAACCAGATCTCGGTGTGTGAGCGCGTGTTGGTGAAGAGCAGCGTGGTCTTCGCCCGCTCGATGCGCCCGATCACCGGCTCAAGCAGGCGCGTTCCGAGATGGCCCGACCAGGGAAAGCGCTCGATTCTCTCGGGGATGAGGGTTTCGATTTCAATTCGTTTCGGTTCCGCGCCGTGAACCAGTCGGCCGCGCGGCGCGAGCGTCGGACCGAGCAGTGTGTTCATCGCCTCTTCCAGGTTGCCGAGGGTGGCGGAAAGGCCCCAGATCTGGAGTTCGGGATTGATTGCCCGCAATCGCGCGAGGCCGAGCTCCGCCTGGACGCCGCGTTTCGTCCCGAGCAGTTCGTGCCATTCATCCACGATCACCGCGCGGATACTCTTGAACCGCTCGGCATGATCGGCGTAGGAAATCAACAGCGACAGACTCTCAGGCGTCGTCACCAGCGCGCTCGGCAGACGTTCCCGCTGCTTCTTTCGCGCGTTCGCGGTCGTATCGCCGGTGCGCTTCTCCACCGTCCAGTTCACGCCGAGCGGTTCGAGCGGCGCGGTCAGCGCGTTGACCGTGTCATTGGCCAGCGCCCGCAGGGGCGTGAGCCAGAGAACGCGCAGCGGCGCGGGCGTCATCCGCTCTGCGTCCTCCCCCAGCGCCCGCGCGAGCAATCCCATCCAGACCGCGTAGGTCTTGCCCAGGCCCGTCGGCGCGTGGACGAGCCCGCTCGTGCCGTCCATCTGCGCCCGCCACGTCTCACGCTGGAACTCAAACGGCGACCATCCGCGCTCGGCGAACCACGCTTCGATACGGGACAGCGAATCTTGCGAGGTCACGCTCATCAACGCAGTTCCCGCGGCAGCAGCGCCCGCAGATCATCGAGGTGATTGATCTCTTCCGGCCCCTTGTCCTTGCGCCAGCGCAGCATCCGGGGAAATCGAACCGCGAGGCCGGACTTGTGACGGGATGACGCCTGCACGCCCTCGAAACCGAGCTCGAAGACCAGCCGCGGCTCGATGATCCGGATCGGTCCCTGACGTGAGACCGTGTGCTGACGAATGAACGCATCGACCTCGCGAAACTCAGCATCGGTCAGACCGGAATACGCCTTGGCGATCGTGACCAGTTCATTGCTCCCGCGGCGCAGGGCAAAGGTGAAATCGGTGTAGAGCATCGCCCTTCGTCCGTGGCCGCGCTGCGCCGCGGTGAGAACGGCATCGATCGTCAGCGGATCGACCTTCCACTTCCACCACGAACCGCGTTGCCGCCCGACGCCATAGGTAGAGTCTCGCCGCTTCAGCATGATGCCTTCGACCTGCTGCTCGCGCGCTTCGCCGTGCCTTTCCTTGAGCTGGGACCAGTCGGTGAACGTGATCTCCGGAGAGAGGCGAATGCCCGGGTCAACGATGTTCCCTTCGATGACACGGTTCAGTCGTCGGCGGCGCTCGTGCAGTGACAATGGTCTCAGGTCGTCTCCATTCTGCTCCAGCAAGTCGTACGCCATGAAGACCACCGGCACTTCGGGAAACAGTTCCGGCTGGACTTCCTTGCGCCCGATGCGGCGCTGCAGCAGCGCGAACGGGAGCGGCCGCTCGTCCTCCCAGGCCAGCAGTTCACCATCGAGCACCGCGCCGTCGGGCAGATCATCCGCGGCGGCGATCACTTCGGGGTAGCGTTCGGTCACGAGTTCCTCGCCGCGCGTCCAGATCATGGTGCGGCCGCCGCGCCGGATGAGCTGGCCGCGGATGCCGTCCCACTTCCATTCCGCGCGCCACGCCCCCGGCTCGCCCAGTGACGCGAGCGGTTCGACGAGCTGGTGCGCAAGGAAGAACGGGTAGGGTTGGGCGGGATCATGGCGCGTGATCTTTGCATGCATGACCGCTTCGTACCGCGCCGCATCCGCCCGCCACGGCCCCATCATTCGGTGGGCCATCACCGCCGTTGAAACGCCTGCCGCCTGCGCCATGGCGCGAACGACCAGCGTGCGGGCCACGCCGATCCGGAAGGCGCCGGTCATCATCTTGTTCCAAACGAGACGCTGGTCCCGATCCAGCTCGCGCCAGGTCCGGGTCACCAACGCGCGTCTCGCCTCTTCATCCATGCCGGAAAGAGGCAGCAGTCTCTGCTCGATGAGCTGGTGCAGCGGCGCGCGATTGGTCACGCCTTCCTGCGGCAGAATCAGCGCGATCGTTTCCGCCAGGTCTCCGGCCGCATCGTACGATTCCTCGACGATCCACAGCGGCAGATCGGCTTCGGCCGCCGCCCACTCGCGCAGCCGTCGGGTGTTGATCAGCCGCTTCAAGCGCTGGCCGGTCAGCAGCTGCAGCGCCCAGGCGGCGTCGGCCGGCGGGGTCTCGCGGAAATATCGCACGAGCGCTTCGACTTTCTCGCCCGTTCGGGTCGTGCGGTCGAGCTCGGTGAAGAGGCGCGTGAACCGGATCATGCCGACTCCACGCCCGAACTCTCTTCGGCCCCGCCGGTTGGTTCGCGCGGCTCCTCGGCACCATCGTCCCCTTCGCCCTGAAAACGGGTGGCCCAGATCGAGGTCTCGTAGCCGCGTTCCGTCAGCCAGCGGCTGAGTACATCGGTGTAGCCGTGCATCACGCCGATGTGGGTCGCGTTGGCCCCTTCGATGGTCCGGAGCAGACCCGGCCAGTCGGCGTGATCGGAGAGGACGAAGCCGCGGTCGACGTTTCGGCGCCGCCGGGCACCGCGCAACTGCATCCAACCGGAAACAAACGCATCGGAGATTGCTGCGAACTTGCGCAGCCACGGCGTCCCGGCGGCCGAAGGCGGCGCGATGACCAGCGCCCGGCCGCGTGAGGCCTTTGCGTTCTCCGCAGTGACGTGTTCGGTTGGCGGCAATTCCACGCCGGCGTTTCGGTACACCCCGACGAAACGACTCACGGCGCCATGCGTCAGAATCGGACCCACCTCGGGGTCCAGGCCCGCGATCACCCGCTGCGCCTTCCCGAGCGCGTAGGCGTAGATCACACTGGTGCGGTGAGCCTCCTGATTGGCGCGCCACCATTCGTGGATCTCTTCGAATACCGTGCGTTCATCCGGCCAGCGGTAGATCGGCAGACCGAAGGTCGACTCGGTGATGAGCGTCTCGCACTGGAGGGGCTCGAATGTTTCACAGGTCGGATCGTCGTGGACCTTGTAATCACCGGTGACGACCCAGACCTCGCCGCGGTGTTCGAGGCGCACCTGCGCCGAACCGAGCAGGTGGCCGGCCGGGTGAAGCGAGACGATGACCTCACCCAGGTGAACCGGTTCGCCGAAGGGGCGACCGTCGATCGCGGCATCCTTCTGGACGCGTTCGCGCAGCACGTTCGCGCCGGTGGCGCTGGTCAGATAGCGCTTCGAGCCGGGGCGGGCGTGATCGGCGTGGGCGTGGGTGATGATCGCCCGTTCGACCGGCCGCCAGGGGTCGATGTAAAAATCACCACGCGGGCAGTACAACCCCTTACTCGTCAGCGTGATCAGAGTGTGTTCGCGCGGCATCTCAGCTCAGGATAGGCGATGATCCGCCCGACTTCGCACTTCCGGAGATCCGCTTCAGAAGGTACACCGACGGGTCGATCCCGCCGTACGTCACCCGGCGCTGTTCGCAGAGGGTCCATTGGCGATCGCGATCCACCAGCCGTTGGAAGAGCCGACGTTCAAGCGTGAGAATCACCGCCCGCCCGCCGGGGCGCAGAATGCGCTTGAATTCCCGCATCAACGCGGGGTAGAGATGACGATTTTTCGTGTGGGAACCGACGCGTACGCCGAAGGGCAGATCCGTGATGATCGCATCGACCGAATCGTCTGCGAGCGGCAGGTGCCGGGCATCCCAGACGCTGGCTTGAATGGACGCGCCGACCTGCGCCGCGTTGCGCCGGGCCATGTCGATCAGCGCGGCTTCCTGATCGCCCGCCCGCACGATTGCGCGCGGCTCCCGCACCGCGGTTTCAATCGGCAGCGCGCCGGAGCCGCACAGCGGATCGACGATCTGTTCACCCGGTTGCGGCGCGAGCAACCGCGCTACCGCCGCGGCGATCGGCGCTTTCAGCCCGGTCGGCCCCGCCGTCCAGTTTCGATCGTGATGCTGGCTGCGCGGCGTGAGGACGATGCCCAGCAGCGCTTCTCCATCGTGCAGTTGCACATCCACTTCCAGATCGGGTTGCTTCAGGCGCACGGGCCAGCCGTAGCGGGCGATCAGCATGGCGCCGAGCTCGCGCATGAGGTCCACGGAGGTGTAGTCGTGCGCGCCGAACCGGGAAGCGGTGACGCGGAAGTGCGGCGGATCGTTGACCGGCTCGCCGGTCTCGCGGCGCCAATCGCGCCAGCGGTCGACCGCCTCGTTCCAGTTCATCGATTCGGCCGAGCGGGAGAGGCGAGCCGGTCCGGCGCCATCGGCGGGAATGTCCGTGATGCGGCCGACGTA
>SKZB01000477.1 GCA_007127615.1 Phycisphaerales bacterium
AGATCATGCCGCCCGCGCCGGCGACCAGGCCGGAGCCAAGGATCAGCTTCAGCCACGTCAGGCCGTCGGCGTGCACCCAGTCGCGGGGCTCCCGCGCGAGATGATGCGTCAACCACCAGTACGCCAGCCAGAGAAAAGGCAGCGCCACGGCCGAACGCACCGCAATCGCGGTGACCGGGCCGATCCGGCCCGAGTGCAGCACGCTCTTGGTGAAAACCTCGCCGATCCCCCAGCACAGTCCGGCCGCGATGGCGAGGAGAATGGGTTTCATGGATCGAGGTGGGGAGGGGTGAAGAGTGAAAAGATTGACGACGGCCGCAGACTGGTTTCTTTCGGCTCACACTTCGACTTCGATTTCGTCGCCCGCCACGCGCAGGCGGTAGGTGACCAGGTCCTCATCGGCGGGTGGGGCGGTGCATTCGCCGGTTCTGATGTTGAACGTGGCGAAATGAAGCGGGCACATGACTTCCTCCCCGCCGAGGATTTCGCCCCCGCAGAGGGAGGCATCCGCGTGGGTGCACATTTCCTGGGTGGCGAAGAACGTCCCGCCGAGGTTGTACAGCGCGATGCGATGTCCCCTGACCTCGACGCACTTGATCGAGCCCTCGGGAACGTCGGCGGTGCGGGCGACTCGGGTGAATCCGGACATGGGGGGCGAACTCCTTGCGTTCCGATTGCAATTCCCGGATTGTACCGCGCTCACACCTGCAGCACGCCGGTCCTGAACGCGCCTTCGACCGGAAACGTTCGCGCGATCTGCAGCGCCATGATCAACTCTTCGCGGGTGCGTTCCGGCTCGATGATCCGATCCACCCAGCCGCGGGCCGCGCCGTAGCGGATGTCCTGCTGTTCGGTGTAGCTCGCTTTGATCGCTTCGAAGACCTGGGCGCGAACTTCTTCATCGACTTTTTCGCCGGCGCGCTCCTTCGCGGCCAGATCGATCTGCGCGAGCACGCTCGCCGCCTGCCCCGCGCCCATCACCGCGCACTTCGAGCCCGGCCACGCCAGCGTCAGCAGCGGATCGAAAGCCCGGCCGCACATCGCGTAGTTCCCCGCACCGTAGCTGTTGCCCACAATCAGCGTGATCTTCGGCACGATACAGTTACTCATCGCATTGACCATTTTCGCCCCGGAGCGAATGATCCCCGCCTGTTCACTGTCCCGGCCGACCATGAATCCGGTTGTGTCGTTCACGAAGATCAGCGGCAGTTTCTTCTGATTGCAGTCCATGATGAACCGCGCGGCCTTGTCCGCCGAGTCGTCATAAATCACCGCGGGCATGTTCATCGACTTGCTCGGGCCGGCCTTGCCGCCGGGCATCTTGCGCTCGGAGAGCTTGCGCTGATTGGCCACGATGCCGCAGGGATACCCGCCGATGCGGGCGTAGGCGCACACCAGCGACCGGCCGAACTCCGCCTTGTACTGATTGAGCGACTCATCATCCACCACGCATTCAAGCAGTTCGACCATGTCGTACTGCCGGGTCGCATCGATCTGGAAGATGTTGTAGACATCCTCCTCCTTGCGCTTCGGCTTGACCGGTTCGTACGGCGGGCCGTGGACGGGATCGACGGACATATCGCTGTGGATGAGCGAGCGCAATCGCTTGAGACACGCTTCATCGTCGGGCTCGCGGAAGTCGATCGTGCCGCTGATTTCCGCGTGCATCGTCGCGCCGCCCAACTCTTCGCTGTCGACCTCCTGGCCGATCGCGGCCTTCACGAGCGCCGGGCCGGCGAGATACAAGCCCGATCCTTCGGTCATCAGCAGCGTATCGCACAAAACGGGCAGGTAGCCGCCGCCGGCGACGCAGTTGCCCATGATCGCGGAGATCTGCGTGATACCCTTCGCGCTGATGACCGCGTTGTTGCGGAAAATGCGCCCGAAGTCATCGGTGTCGGGAAAGACATCTTCCTGCAGCGGAAGAAAGACGCCGGCGGAATCAACGAGATAGATCAGCGGCAGGCGGGCGCGCTCGGCGATCATCTGCGCGCGGATGATCTTCTTGCAGGTCATCGGGAAAAACGCGCCGGCCTTCACGGTGGCGTCGTTGGCGACAATCATCGACAGCTTGCCGCCGACCGGGGCGATGGTGGTGACCACGCCCGCGGAAGGCGCCCCGCCGTAGTCGCGGTACATGTTGAACGCCGCAAAGAGTCCGCACTCGAAGCCGGATGTGGAAGTCCAGGTGCCCCCGGCCGACGTATCGCCGGGCGAATCGATCAGCTTCTCGATCCGCTCGCGAGCGGTCAGCCGGCCGTGGCGATGCTGGCGGGCGATACCTTTCTCCCCGCCGCCCAGACGGATCCGGCCGGCCTGCTCGATGTACTCCTCCACCGCCTGGCGCAGGGAATTGGGCGGGGTGATCGGGCGGTCTTTCTCATCCGACTTGGTGTTCGCGGCACTCATGGCCGGACAGGATACTTCAAAAGGGCGGTTCGGCGGGAATCGGCTCGCACCCCACCCCTTCGTTCGCATATCATCAGCACCGGTCGATCACTACTCCCGGTTGATGAAAGGGGGCTCCATGCTCGGCGCACTGACGATTCAGCGGCTCCTTCTCAAAATGAAGGAGGTCGGCGCATCCGATCTGCATATTAAAGTCGGCGTGCCGCCGATCGTTCGCGTCGCCTCCGCCCTGCACCGGGTGGATGCGCCGAACCTCGATGCGGATGACACCCGACACCTGCTCAAGCCGATTGTGCCCGAGCACCTTGACGAGACACTCGAACACGATGGCGGCATCGATTTCTCACATCATGAAGGAAGCGAAGAGCGCTTCCGGTGCAGCATCTTCAAAGCCGGCGGCGGGTGGCACGCCGCGATTCGGCGGGTCAATCCGACGATTCCCGATTTCAACGAACTCCACCTGCCGGCGATCTACGAAAAGATCGCGGACGAAGCGCACGAGGGGCTTGTGATCGTCTGCGGCGTGACGGGCAGCGGCAAATCCTCCACGCTCGCGGCGATGATCGATCACATCAACGACGACCGCGCGTGCAACATCATCACGATCGAAGATCCGGTTGAATATCTCTTCCGGCCGAAGCAATCGTTCATCAGTCAGCGCGAGATCGGAATCGACGTGCCGGACTTTCCCCGCGCCCTCCGCGCCGCGGTGCGCCAGGATCCGGATGTCCTTATGATCGGCGAGCTGCGCGACCGCGAGACGATGATGGCGGGCATCCAGGCCGCGGAAACCGGCCACCTCGTTTTTTGCACGCTTCACACCGCGGATACGACGCAGAGTCTGGCCCGCATTCTCGAATTCTTCCCCAGCCACGAACATGCGTTCATCCGTTCGGCCCTCGCGGCGGGTTTGAAGGCGGTCATGGCGCAGCGGCTCGTGCCGTGCGCCCGGAAAGATGTCCAGCGGGTTCCCGCCACGGAAGTTCTTCTCAACACGCCCGCGGTCGAGGACGCCATCCGCGAGGGCGAAGACGAAAACCTTCCCGCGATCATGCACGGCTCGACCGGCGAGGGGATGCACGACTTCATCACCAGTCTCGCGCGGCTGGTCGAGGAGGACTTCGTCGATCTCAAGACCGCCGAGCGGTACTCTCCGAACGTCGAAGCGCTGCGTTCGAAGGTGCGCGGTATCGAAGTGAAGGCGGACCTGCTTGTCTCCCGCAAGAAATAGCGGCTGAACGCGGCCGGCTTGCTCCGCGATCCGGCTCCGGTAGAGTGATGGCATCATGTCCACACGCCTCGAAGTCACCAAGACGTACAAACTCTTTATCGGAGGGAAGTTTCCGCGCACCGAGTCGGGCCGCTCACTGAAGATCGAAAGCGCGGACGGCGACGTGCGGGCCCACCTCTGCCACGCCTCGCGCAAGGATCTGCGGGATGCGGTCGAAGCGGCGAAGAAGGCGCAGCCCGGCTGGGCCGGCGCGACGCCCTACCTTCGCGGGCAGGTGCTCTACCGCATGGCGGAGATGATGGAAGGCAAGCGCGAGGAGTTCGCCGAAGCCATCCTGGCCACATCCAGATCGCGCGGCCGCCCCAAGCGTTCCGCCACGACCCGCAGCGGAACGCTCAGCGAAGTCGACGCCGCCATCGACCGTCTGGTCTGTTTCGGCGGGTGGGCGGACAAGTACGCGCAGGTCCTCGGCGGCAACAATCCCGTGGCCGGCCCGCATTACAACTTCACCGTTCCGGAGCCGACCGGCCTCGTCGGCGTGGTCGCGCCGGATGAGCCGCCCCTGCTCGGATTGATCTCGCTGATCGCGCCGCCGCTCTGCGCGGGCAACGCGATCGTCGCCATCGGCAGTGACCGGCACCCCCTGCCCGCGGCGATCCTCGGCGAGGTCTGCGCCACCTCCGATGTCCCCGCGGGGGTGGTGAACGTTCTGACCGGCCAGCGAAATGAACTGCTCGAACCCCTTGCCCATCACCGGGAGGTGAACGCAATCAGCGCCGCCAACCTCCCTCAGAAGGCGAAGACGACGCTCGAACTCGGCGCCGCGGAGAACGTCAAGCGCGTGCGCGTCGACACCGTGCGCGACGAGCAATGGCTGGACGAAACGGTTTGTCACTCGCCCTGGCGCATCGAACCGTTCGTGGAAATGAAAACCATCTGGCATCCATCGGCGATGTGATGGACGGCCACGGGCACTCCGACCGGCAGACATGGCGAAGGGCAGCGCATGAAGCACAAGACATGGTTCCGGCTGGTACTGAAGGCCGTCGGCATCCTTCTGATCGCGTGGGCAATCCCCGAACTGATCACCACGGTCGGGTGGTTCTACATGTGGTCTCAGGACGACCTCCCGCGGCTCCTGGCGACCTTGGCCGGCCCGGCGATCAAGGTGGTCTTCGGCGCCTACCTGCTCTTCGGCGGGGCGGCGCTGGTGAACCGGATCATCCCGTCCAATCATCCCTACTGCCCCGACTGCGGATACAACCTGACGCACCAGCGCTCGACCGATCGCTGCGTGGAATGCGGATCGGACATCACGCACCTGCGGCGCGAGCAACGGTCGCTGGTCGGAATGCGCGCCGACGCGGCGGAAAATTTTCGCCTGCCGGATGAGGACCGGTCATCGGGAGACGATCAAGCCACGGCGCGGCCGCCGACGGGGTGACGGGCTGCGCGGCTTCGCCACCGGCGGGAATTTGAAACTGAATGGCGCGCTGAAGGCCATGTTTCAGCGCGGGACTTCGACGAGGAACGGCTTCTGCGTTCGGGTGCCGCGTCCCGGACGGCGTTGATCGATTGGTTCCTGAATCTCCTCGCCGTTGATCAGATGCGCGGGGAAGTTTCGCTTGATGTATTCGACATCGCTGCTGAAGAGTCCCGTTTCGGCGTCAATGGCGTTGCGGCCAAAGAGCCCGACGGTGACGATGCTGAGCCGCTTGTCGGAATCATGGTGAAAGTACGCCTCGTATCCCTGGCTTCGCAGTTCTCGCGCATACGCCTCGGACTGCCGTTGAATATCCGCGAGACTGATCCGCCCGCCGCTGTCGAAGTCGCCCCAGACGGCTACCTGAAGC
>SKZB01000133.1 GCA_007127615.1 Phycisphaerales bacterium
AGCTTTCCTCCCGACGGCGCGAACCATCGATTGGTGATCACGCTGGACAGCCGAGAGGCCGAGGTCAACAACCAGCGGGCCGCGATCCTCCAGCGCTATGGTTTCAGCACCGCGCGCCCGCACATTGACTGATGCCTCTCATGAAATCGTCGGCATTCGCCGGCGGCGTGACGCCCGCGACCGGCCCGGAACTTCGCGCCGTGGCCGATTCCCCGGCCGCGCCGGGTCGATATGATCTCTGCCATGAGTGAGCGTTCTTCAGAACGGCGCGGCGTGGAGCCGGACGCCGCGTCGCCGACGAATTCCGCCGAAACGCCGACGACCCCCCCGCCCATTGAACCGGGCGAGCGGGAGCGCGCGGAGTTTCGCGGTGAATCGATCGCGGTGCGCAGTATCATCGGCGGGGGGCTCATGGGGCTCGCCAACGTCGTCCCCGGCATTTCCGGCGGGACGATGCTTCTGGCCACCGGAATCTATCCGCAGTTCATTTCCGCCGTCGCGGAGGTCTCGACCCTCCGGTTTCGGCGGACCTCGATCATGGTGCTGCTCTGCGTGGTCGGGGCGGCGATGGCCGCGATTGCCGGCTTCGCCAAACTCTTCGGTGAGGCCGTCGTGGATCACCGCTGGATCATGTACAGCGTGTTCATCGGATTGACCCTCGGCGGAGTGCCGCTGATCTACCGGATGGTCCGGCCGGCCGGCGCGACGGTGTACTTCTTCGCGGCAGTCGGTCTGCTGGCCATGGCGTCGCTCACGTTCATGCTGCCCGGCGCGGAGGCGGGCGACGAGGCGGGCCGGGCGTACCTGATGCTCTTTCTGGCCGGTCTGGTGGCCGGCTCGGCCATGATTCTGCCCGGACTGTCCGGCAGCTACCTCCTGCTGATTCTCGGGCAGTACATCGTAATCGTCACCACCATCAGCGCCGCGGTCGATGCGGTTGGCAATCTGAATCTCCGTGAGCTCGTCGACGCCATGCACGTCTTCGTGCCGGTCGGAATCGGCGCGGTGGTCGGCGTGGTCGGCGTGAGCAATCTCGTCAAGCTGCTGCTCGTGAAATTCGAGCGGGCCACCCTCGGTTTTCTGCTCGGGCTGCTGCTGGGTGCGGTGATCGGCCTGTGGCCATTCCAGGAGCCCGCGAGGCCGGTGGTCGGCGATGTCGTCAAGGGAGTTGTGCTGGAAACCGAGTTGATGATCGAGGAGCTTCCGCCAAGCGAATTCCCCGAAGCGTTTTTCACCCCTACGTCCGGCCAGGTCGCCGGCTCCATCACTCTGATCCTGGTGGGGTTCGGCATTTCGGCCGGCATCGCCCGTCTCGGCCGCGATCGAAGCGGCAACGGCGCGCGAGCTCCGCGAACCGGCTGATACACCGAAGTTTATGAAGCACGGAGACGCCCGGGTCCGAAAAAAACAACCGGGGAGCCGCTGTCGGAGGACCGTGAGAATCGCCGATAGACCCGAAGCGGCCCGAACCACCGGACCGAATCCACCTGGCGCGCCCGTCGTGCCGCGCTGAACCGGAATCTGCTTATGGGACAAACCGCGATACTCATCGGGACGCCCGCTCTCTGCCGGCGGCTCCACCGGCAACTCACCGAGGTGACCGACCCGCCGGTCGTGCTCGGGTGGGTTCTCTGCGGCGTCGACGAAGCCATGAAGCCCCAACCGGATGATGCGAGCGTGCTCGGGAGGATCGCGGAGCTCGAATCCGTCTGCGCGACCCGGAAGCCGGGGGCCGCGTTGTTGAGTCTGCCCGCAGTGATGAAGGACCAGATCGCCACCATCCGCACCCGCCTGCGCCGGCTCGGGGTCGCGGACCGGTTCATGCCCACGTTGGAAGATCAGATCGCCGGCGTCGGTCCACGGACCCATCTCGATATCGATCTCTCCCAACTGCTCGACCGCACGCCGAAACAGATGGATGAGGATGAGGTCGCGCCGGCGATCCGCGGCCGGCGGGTGCTCATCACCGGGGCCGGCGGATCCATCGGCAGCGAGCTGGCGCGCCTGGTCGCCCGGTTCGAGCCGGCCGAGGTGCAGTTGATGGACCGCTCGGAGAACGCACTCTTTGAAATCGACCGGCAACTGGCGCAGTGTGTGCCGGACCAGCCTCGCCGCGCGATTCTGCACGATGTGGTCGAAGCGGACCGGACCCGGGGCTGGTTCGAGCAATTGAAACCCGACATTGTCTTTCACGCGGCGGCCCACAAGCACGTCCCGATGATGGAGGATCATCCCGCCGCGGCGGTGGACAACAATGTGTTCGGCACCAAATCGGTGGTCGATGCCTCCCACGCCACCGGCGTGGACCGTTTCGTCATGATCAGCTCCGACAAGGCGGTGAACCCCGTCTCGATCATGGGCGTGACCAAGCGCCTGGCGGAGTTGTACGTCCAGCATCTCAGCCAGCACTCCCGGACCGGTTTCTCGACGGTCCGGTTCGGCAACGTGCTGGCCTCTTCCGGCAGCGTGCTCGAAACCTGGTCCCGCCAGATTGCGGCCGGCGGGCCGCTGACCGTGACCGATCCCCGGATGACGCGGTACTTCATGACCATTCCCGAAGCGGCGTCGCTGGTCATTCAGTCGATGGCCCTGCTTGATCGCGAGCTGGAATCGGGGGAGGTTTTCCTTCTGGATATGGGCGATCCGCTGCGGATCGTGGATCTGGCGGAGCAGTATGCGCAACTCAACGGACTGGAGCCGCGCCTGCCCGGCGCGACGGGAGAAGCAGGGCCGGGTTCGATCGAGATTGTTTACACCGGGGTCCGGCCGGGCGAGAAACTGTACGAGGAGCTGGCCTTCGATGCCGAGTGCATGCGGCCGACACGGCATCCGGATATCAATATCTGGACCCTCACCCCGCCAGATCACCGATATATTGGGCAGATGATTCGGGATTTATCCCCCGGAAATCGTCCGGAGGATCCCGCGGATTTGGGCCGGGCCGTCCGGGAGGCCCTGCCCGGACCGGCCCGATCGGTGGCCGCAGCGTGATCGGGTGATCGGCATGATCTGTTTTTGATCGGGTTCCGGCCGCGGTGATCGATGAGGTTTTTTTGCGTGACTTGCGTCCTGTGCCGAAGAACATGAAAATGTCGTGTCCAAACGATAACGATGCGGTCAAGGTCCCCGGCTGATCGGGGAGAGGCGGGCCGGACGCGGGTTCGCCGGTCTTGAACGATTTTCAAAGGGATGGATGCCCATGGTTCGAAATGACCTGAATCGCGCACTTCCCATCGAGGAGGCGCTGCAACTTCGTCGTGAGGCCGATGATCTGCTTGAGCGTCTTCGTGAGTCGCGTGAACTCACCGAAGTCCGATTGGAAGAGACCGGTCGTCGTGATCCGATAAGAACCGTGACCGGCCGGAGCGCCATTGAGGACGCCATTCAGCGGACCCGTTCCATGATTCAGCACATGGATGAACTCATGGAACAGATGGAGACCGAGTTGGTCGATGCATCTTCCGAATCTGCCAACGCCTGACTGACGGACCTCCCGACACCACGGAATCAACGACGCATGAGCCGCTCCACCAGCAAGAATCCCCGTGGCAAGGCCGCGGCCCAACGCTCCGCCGCCCGACGGAATCAGGACCGCGGCGTCTTCGCCGTTGTCGTCATGGTCAGTCTCTTCATCCTGGGCCTCTGGTTTCTCGCTTCCGCCGAAACCTTTCCCTACGCCGTGATCGGATGTGTGATCGCCATCCTCGGCTTCTTCAACCTCTACACCCTCAAGGTGATCCGAGGTCAGAAACTCGCCGTCTGGCAGAAGCCGTTCGCGCGGTTGCCGCTGCGCTTTGCCGGCTTCGGCGGGCGCGGCATGAAGCCGCTGGAAGCGGCGCGGGGCGAGCAGGCGGCCATGATGGCGTTTTACATCGCCCTCGCCGTCAGCGTCGCCATCATCGTGGTGGTTACGCTCCTGATGCTGCAGTTTGCCGACTGAGTCAGTACACTCATCGGATGAGCACCACGCTGACGCGACCCGTCCTGCAATTTCGCCGTCTTTCCGATCGCGCGACCCTGCCGCAGTATCAGACCGAGCACGCCGCCGGCCTGGATCTGCACGCCGCCATTGAAGAACCGATCAACCTCGACCCCGGCGCCATCGAACTGGTCCCCTGCGGCTTCGCGATGGCGGTGCCCGTCGGCTACGAAGCGCAGGTTCGCCCGCGATCGGGGCTCGCGACCCGGTTTGGCATCTCTCTGCCCAATGCCCCGGGCACGATCGACGCCGATTACCGCGGCGAGGTCAAAGTGCCGCTGATCAATCTCGGATCCTCACCGTTTACGATCGAGCCCGATATGCGGATTGCGCAGATGGTCATCGCCCCCGTTGCTCACTGTCAGGTGGAAGAGGTCGATGATCTCGGCGCGACGCAGCGCGGCGAAGGCGGTTTCGGCTCCACGGGCCTGTAGATCCCGAGCCCCTCACGTGGCTTTTCAGTACGTCAGCACCGCCGTGACCTCGTATGGTTTCACGCGCTGTCGCCCGTTCAGAAACGTCAGTTCGATCAGGACCGAGATGCCGGCAATCTCCGCGCCGAGATCGTGGACGAGGTCGCAGCAGGCCTGCATCGTGCCGCCCGTCGCGAGCAGATCATCAACGATGAGCACGCGATGCTCCGGCCCGATGGCATCGGCGTGGATTTCCAGTGTATCCGTGCCGTACTCGAGGTCATAGGTCATCGATCGCCGCTCGGCCGGCAGTTTGCCGGGTTTCCGCACCGGCACAAAACCGCAGCAGAGCGATTGCGCAATCGCGGTCCCGAATATGAAACCGCGTGACTCCGCGCCGATGACCAGATCAATATCCGCCTTGCGAAACGGATTGGCCATGAACTCCACCGCCAGCGCCAGGCCGGCCGCGTCGGCCAGCAATGGGGTGATGTCCTTGAACATCACACCCGGCTTGGGAAAGTCGGGAATCTCGCGAATCAACGGTTCGAGTCGTTGCGGCATCATGTGTCGTATCGGCGGTAGCATGATCGTGGGTCGGAATCGGCGCAGCCGCGATGGTCGCACCGTTGATCGCATGATGATACCGTAGCCCCCACCACTCGCCGGGTTCCCGCGCCGATGTTTCCGATGAAGGATCAACGCCATGGCCGACCCACACGGAGCGCATTCAGAAGCAGACCCGGCCCGAACGGTGCTCGAAGCCTGCCGCCGCGCCGGCTTTGCGCTCGCGGGCGTCGCGCCGGCTTCCCCGACGGATTACGCCGAGGAACTGCGCTACTGGCTCGGTGCCGGCAAACACGGCGAGATGCACTACCTCGAGAAGCACCTCGAAGCCCGGCTGGACCCGGAGCGCATTCTCGAAGGCGCGAGAAGCGTGATCTGCGTCGCCGATCGTCATGTCGACCGCGCGCCGACCGATCGCCTGCCGTCGGAGCGCCGCTTCCGCGGTCGAATCGCACGCTACGCGCGGGGGGATGACTACCACCGCGTGATCAAGAAACGCCTACACGCGCTCGCCGACGAATTGGGCGCGCAGTTCCCGGATCAACGGTTCCGGGCGTGTGTGGATACCGCCCCGCTGCTGGAGCGCGAGTACGCTGCCCGCGCCGGACTGGGCGCGATCGGGAAACACACGCTGCTCATTGAACGCGGGGTGACGAGCTATCTGCTGCTCGGCGAACTGCTGACGACGCTCGAACTGCACGGCACCGGGCCGGCAACGCGGATCGACCCCTGCGCGACCTGCTCGCGCTGTATCGAGGCGTGCCCGACGGACGCGATTACGCCGTGGTCGGTCGACGCCACGCGGTGCATCAGCTACCTGACGATCGAACATCGCTCCATAATCGACGAGTCCTTTCACGAACCGATCGGCGACTGGCTCTTCGGCTGTGACATCTGTCAGGAGGTGTGCCCGCACAACCGGCCGACCCGACGGACGAAGGCGGCCGCGCGGCATGGGGCGTACGCGCCGCGGACCGATTCGTTTGATCTGCTCGAGATTTTGAACTGGTCGGAGGATGATCGTCGCGCGGCGCTCGCCCGTTCCGCCGTGAAGCGTGCCAAGCTCAACATGCTCAAACGCAACGCGCTGATCGTCGCGGCCAATGCGCTTGGAAACGGGAATGACGATACGGATCATGCGCAGCTCCGCGCCCGCATCCATGAACTGTCGGAGGATCAATCGGAAGACGCCCTGGTGCGCCATACGGCCCGTCAGATTCGGAACCGGCTCCAGGTCTGACATCCGCGATCCCGCTGCAATGAGCGACGAAGCGACGGAGGGACGGAGGGACGGAAAATGTCTGAAGGGTGCCATGCTTCGTCCCGCCCCCGGAAATGGGCGAAGCATGTGGTGGGGCGACGTTCGTGGCGGGGGGTCGAAGATGCACGGCGAAGCCCGGGGGAGGTGCAACATTCACTCGTTACCCACACGATTTCCTGAAGACCCTGGACGGATCGGATTTCACGGATCTGCAATAATGCCGTCATGAATGACGAACGAACCCGATGGTGGTGCGCAGGGTGTGTTCTCTCTCTCTGGTGGCTTTCGATCGCCGCCGTAGCGGGTGAGCCAGGGGAGAATCGCGCGAACCTGGTCATCCCCGATGAGGTGTGGGATCAGGTTGATGCCGGCGCGGGATTGGAAGGGAGGCCGCTGGGCTTCTCGGCGGAGGAGATGTCGCATTTCGGGCGCGATGCTCACTTGCTTCGTCCGGTGATGCGTCAGTTTCACGATGTGCGCAAGACCCTGCGTTTCAGCGGGTACGTCACGGACCTGCTGCTTGACAACGCGGCGTACGAAGATGAATTGGTGCGCCACGCTTTTGCGGAACTTCTGGACGAGCACGCCGGCCGGCGAATTCGTCTTGCCGGTCTCGATGCACGGGGGATTTCCGGCGAACGGCCGGCGCAGTTTGATCCCGCCGGCGAAACGTATCGATGGGGCGTGGACTGGCTGGTCCGGGAGGGCGTTGACCTGGATCCTGACGCGGCGTTTGGCCGGGTGGTCGAGCGTCTGGGCGGGTGCGCCGAGGAAGCCATGCCGGCGTGGAACCGGTTGCCATTGCCTGCGCAGCGGCTGGCGGTGCGCCTGCTCGCGGCGATCGAGTCCGCTCGGCCCTGGGTTGAAAATGCGCTCGACTTGGCTGCGATTGATCGGGCGAGAGCGGCCGCGGCGGAACAGTTCGGAGAAACGGATCATGCCGCGTATGCCGCGGCCATCGCGCCGGCGATGCGTCACGGACCGATGCCGCTGGATCGGGCCTACTTCGACCTCATCGGCACCACCGATCTCGCGTCGTTGGGGTATGCGGCGGTTCTGAGCGCAAAGTCCGTGCGGCTTGCGGTGAATGAGTTTGAACGAAACGGCGGGCCGGCCGAGGTGGCCGGGGCCGGGCTCGATGATCTGCTCATCTCGATCGACACGCCCGGCGGGCCGATTGTGATTGCCGGCACCGGCGACGATACGCATCAAAATGATCACGTGACCGCTCCGGTTCTGCTGCTCGATCTGGGTGGCGACGACACGTACCGCGGCGCGTTTGCGGTCAGTGATGCGACGGCGGGGCGACCGGTTTCCCTGCTCGTGGACCTTGGTGGTGATGATGTTTACCTTTATGACGAAGGAGTCCTGCCGACGTGGCGGAAGGGTGAATCAACCCCGGGCGGCGCGGAACCGAGGCGGCGACCGACCCTCGCGTGCGGCCTGTTTGGTATCGGGATGGCCTGGAGTCTCGGGCGGGGCGACGACACGTACGAATCATTTGAGTCTTCCCAGGGCGCGGCGTGGCACGGTGTCGGGGCGCTGATCGATGATGGTGGCGATGATGTTCACCGATTGACCACCGGCTGGGGGCAGGGCAGCGCGTTCGTCGGCTTGGGGGTTCTGATCAATCGGCAGGGAAACGACCGGTACGTCGCAGGTCACCGGGCACAGGCCCTGGGCATGACGCGCGGCGCGGGCGTGCTCGTCGAGGTGGCGGGGAACGATACGTACGTTATCCGCGATGATGGCAAGCCGAGTGAGCTGTACCTCGGCCAGACCGTCGCCATGGGGCAGGGGTGCGGATACGGTCGTCGCGGCGATCTGTGGGATGGCCGATCACTGGCCGGCGGATTCGGCGTTCTCGTGGACGGCGGGGGCGATGACACCTTCTCCGCCATGGCCTGGTCGCAGGGGGCTGCGTACTGGTGGGGGGTCGGCATCCTGGAGAATCGGGGCGGTGATGACACCTACCGCAACGGCAAGTACTCGATGGGCGCGGCCGCACACTTCGGAGTGGGCATCTTCGTCGATCTGGCCGGTGACGATCGGTACAACACCTCGCGCGAGCGCATGGTGAATCCGTTCAATGATCGCGAACAGTGGATCGCGCAGAATCAATACGCCGGTCACGCGCGCGATGGCAGTCTCGGCATCTTCGTCGATGGCGGCGGGAATGACGAACACGTGCTGCGGGCCAACTGCGCGGGGAATGCGGATCTGAATTCGATCGCTCTGTTCTGGAGCCGCAGTGGAAATGACCGCTACATCGGCCTGGACATCGATCCCGAGCCGTCCAATCCCGATTGGGAGCGGCCGCCCCTCGGGACCGTCACGCTGAACGCCCGACCCTTCGGAAATTTCCGCGATGATCTGATCAGCCGCGGCGTCTTTCTCGATACCGGCGGAACGAATCGGTACGAGAACGTTCAATCGCCCGCGGCCAATAACAGCGCATGGTCATCCCGTCCGTCAGCGCGCGAGTGGGGGTTCGGCCTCGACATCAACTGGTTCGGCCCATCGCCAAACGATGGAGAGCAATGACCTTATGGCGGGATGATCCACACCTTTACCGCCCCGCCCGTTCGTGCCCGGGGCACGTGACCCGGCCGGGGGAGTGAAAAGGGAGCGAACGGGCCGCGGGGGTGGGCGCCGGATCGAGCGCGAGGGGACACCGAAAACCGGTTCGTCCCGGCCGTCCGGTGGAGATCTCCTGATCGGCCGGTTGGGCCGGTTGGGCCGGTTCGGCGTGCCGCCACGCCGGCACGCGCTCCCGGTACACTCCGCCCATGGCACATGAGCGGACTCCGATTGTCGGCGGCAACTGGAAGATGAACACCAACCGCGCCACCGCGGCGGAACTGGCCCACGCCGTTCGGGAGGGCGTCCTTCAGGGACTGCCCCGGTGTGATGTCGTCATCTTCCCGCCGTTCCCGTATCTGGAGACGGTGGGGGCGATTCTCGCCGACGCGCCGATCCATCTCGGCGCCCAGGATGTTTTTCCGGAACCGGATGGGGCGTTCACCGGTGAGGTGAGCTGCGCCATGCTGAAGGATCTCGGGGTGGGCTACGTTCTGACCGGCCATTCCGAACGCCGGCATGTCATCGGTGAGGATGATGAACTCATCGGCCGCAAGATTCGCGCGGTGCTGGCGGCGGGGATGCGTGCCGTCGTCTGTGTGGGGGAGACGCTGGAGCAGCGGGAGGCCGGCCGGACCGAAGCCGTCAATGTCGCCCAGCTCCGTGCGGGTCTTGATGGGGTGTCCCGGGCGGATCTGGAGCGGGTGATTCTGGCGTACGAACCGGTCTGGGCGATCGGCACGGGGCGGACGGCAAGCCCGGAAGATGTTTCCGGCGTTCATAAAATTCTTCGCGCCACAATCGGAACCTGCTATGATGCGGAATCCGCCGCGGCGATACGCATTCAGTACGGTGGATCGGTGAAGGCGGACCGTGCGGGGGCATTGTTCGACGAATCGGAGATTGACGGAGGCCTCATCGGAGGGGCTTCTCTGAAAAGTACGGAGTTTCTTTCGATTGTGCGCGCCGCCGGCCGAAGTGTTGATCGGCCCTGAACTCGCACCTGACGCGAACGGGTCGTCAGATTTCTTCCCGATAGTGAAATTGGTTTCGCGATGACAACCGGCTTTCTGATAACCACGCTCTTCTTCGTTGTTCTCTCGGTGGTGATGATTCTCGTCATCCTCGTGCAGCGCCCGCAGGGCGGCGGCCTGGCCGGCGCGTTCGGCGGCGCCGGCGGCGGGGGAACGGAAACTGTTTTCGGCGGACGGGTCGGCGATGCGCTGACCTGGGCCACCGTGGTCATTTTCGTCGTCTACCTCGGGACCGCCATCACGCTCAACCTGATTGAGAGTGCGCACACCACGCAACCGGCCGAATCGGCCGCCTCGCCGCAGTTCGAGCCGAGCCCGACGATCACCACGGAAGAAGGTCAGCCGATGGAACTCACCCCGATGGAGGGCCCGCCACCCGATCTGGGTGACGTGCCGCCGGATCTGCTGCGCGAAGAATTGCCGTCGAACGACCGGGAGTAACGCATGATCCGTTCGATGACCGGATTCGGTGCCGCCAGCGCCAACGTTGACGGCGCTCACTACACGGTCGAGATTCGGTCGCTCAACAATCGGTACTTCAAAGCCCAGATTCGTCTGCCCGAAGAGTTGCAGGGCCTGGAACCCGAACTTGACGCCGCATTGGCGAAGCGGTTCAACCGCGGTTCCGTCGTTCTGGTGGTCCGTTACTCGGACACTTCCGCCGATGCCGCCGCCGACATCAATGTCCGCGCGATCGACCGGTATCTTCAGCAACTGCTTCAGGTTCCCAGCGTCGAACACAACGCATCGCGCGTTGATCTGAGCGCACTGCTCACCCTGCCCGGCGTGCTCGTCAGCGGAACCGGTGAAGAGCGGCTTGAACGGGCGCGCGATGTCCTCCTGCGACTGACCGGTGAAGCCTGTGAACGGCTGAGCGCGATGCGTCAGCGCGAAGGGGAGACCCTGCATGCCGATCTGCACCGGCACTGCGAGCGGATTCGGGAACACCTGGCCGTCATTCGCGAGCGCGTGCCGGTGACGGTCGAACTCTACCAGGAGCGGCTCCGGCAGCGGGTGAACACCCTGCTCGCCGAGGCGGGAACGACCGTACGGGAAGAGGATCTGCTCCGGGAAGTCGCCTTCTTTGCGGATCGATCCGATATCGCCGAGGAAGTCTCCCGTCTGCAGGGACATCTTGATCAGTTCATCGAGATCATCGACAACGACTCCCCCGACCCCTCCGGCCGAACCCTGGACTTTCTGAGCCAGGAAATGCTGCGCGAAGCCAACACGATCGGCAGCAAGTGTCTCGATGTGGAGATCAGTCGGCGGATCGTCGAGATCAAGAGCGGGATTGACCGGTTGAAGGAGCAGGTCCAGAACGTCGAATGATCCGAACCGGGCATTTCCTGCTGGAACCGCGGCCACCCCGCCGGGTAGAATCGAAGCGGTGGCCCGTGACGGGCCCCGAAAGACAGGCGCTGCGGAATGAAAAGACTCCCACGCACATTTTTCCCCACTGCCCTGGCTTGCGGTCTGTTCACCGTATCGGTGCCGTCCGCCGCTTCGTCCGATGACCGCGGTTGGTTCGGAAGCGATCTGAAGCCGATGATGGTGGTTATCGCGCCGGAGAAGCCGGCCCTTGAAGGGCCGGCCTTGAATCCGGACCACTTCGTTCAAACGCGCGAGGAAGTGCGGGGTGAGTTGCGGGCGGAAATGGTCCGGGCACTGAACGCCCGCAGGCCGTTGGTTCAGGACGATGGCGACCCGCCGGCCGGGGAGCCGGTTCGGGAGTTCATTGAATTGCCCGACGGCGGACGCATCGAGGTGCGCGGCAATGTCCGGGTGATCGTGGAAGACGGAGAGATTCGCCTTCTACGCCGGGAGGAAATCGGGGTGAATGCGCAGGGAGGACAGGATGATGAGAGCGATGCGAGCGTCATTCCGCAACGGGCGCAGCTCGAAGCGGTCGAACTGCCCGCGGCGCTGATCTCGCTTGTGGATCGATTGGGCGAGGCGGATTACGAAACACGCCGGCAGGCCACCGAAGAGTTGCGTTCGCGCGATTTCGCGATCAACGAACTGCTTGCCGTCTTCGTTCAGCTTTCGCCGGGCCCCGAACAACGACAGCGACTGCTCAGCGTGATTCAGGATCAATTGATCAACGCTCCGCGCGGTGCGGTCGGCATCTCGATGCAGCAACGCGATCGGGAAGATGGGGAAGGGATCGAGGTGATCGTCACGGATCTGATCGAAGGCCTCCCCGCCGAGCGGATTCTGGAAATCGGCGACCGCATCACGCATCTGGACGGAAGAATTCTGGAGTCGATGAACGATCTGCCGACGCTCGTGCAGACGAAGCGGCCGGGCGAAAGGGTCGAGCTGACCGTTCTCCGGCTGAAGCGCGATGCGGCGGGCCGGATGGTGATGGATGAACGGGGGCAGCGGGTGCACGAGGAGCTGGAGGTCACCATTGAACTCGGATCCGCAGAGTTGTTGCGCGATCCGGTCGTCGGTCGACCCGCGCAGCAGTCGGAAGTGCAGCGGCAGCGCGGGCGCCAGATGCGAGCCATCGAGCAGCAGTTTGCTCCGGAAACGAAGCGGGTCGAAATCCGCGGGCCATCCGGGGAATGAAGTGAGCGGCGGTCACCCGCCGCCAAACGACGTGGGCCGCGCTCAGAAGAACATCAAGAGCAGTGCGCCGATGAATCCCATCAGCAACAACAGGCCGGCCACCGTCGCCGCGATGATGGCGGGTACCGGCATGCGCCCGGGTTCACCCAGAGGAAGATCATCCTCCCGCTCGCCGACATCGACCGAATCCCAGTCGATATCGTCGACCGCCATCTCCTTCAGATAGATCCGCGCGCCCTCTTCGTCCCGGGCTCTGACCTGAACCGGAATGCGAAACCGCCGCGCGCCGAGGGGCAGCGCCGCATGACCGCCGGGAAAGCACACCGCTTCAAATCCGCCCTCGGTGAGCTGCGTGACCAGAAGGTTCGCTTCCACTTCGCTCGCCGCGCTCGCGATCGTGACGAGGCGGTCGGCTTCGCGCTCATGGGTGAAAGGCGGCTGGTCGTGACTCCGGAGATCGGTTTCGTGGGGTCTGCTCATGGCGGCGGGTCCTGTTCGTTGGCGTCGGAATCCAGCCCCGCGCCGTGCGGGCCCGAGCGGATGATTTTCTCAATTTTCTCGATCTTGTCCGGTCCGTACCGGCGCGAATCGTATTCGATGATCCAATCGGAGATCGCGTTCGGGTCCAGTACGAGCTCATCACCCGGTTGCAGGTCTTCCCGGTGCGCCGGCTGGTTCAGCAGCGTGCCCTTCGGTTTCCCGGGATCAATCGGCGGGGGCGCATCAAACCACAGATGTTCGTGATCTTCACCGAGCCGATCCGCCGGGCGGGCAAAGGCAACCTTGAGCCAGAGGCGCAGGAATCCGGCGTTCGATCGAGGTTCGTCCGTTGCGCGTCGATTGGCCCACGAGACGATCCGGGGCCACGTGGACTGGGCCACCCTGGCCTGACGATTGGTCGATCGACGCGTGCGGTAGATCGCGGCTTCTCCCGCCCGCACGCTTTCGAGCAGCCGGCGCGGATACGACCACTCTCGGGCCTCCTCATCGTCCGGCGACTCATCGCACACGACGGCCGCGGCGCAGGGTCCGATCGCACCGGGATTGCTTCTTCGATCCGCGCGGTGCAACGTCACGCGGAGATGCTCACCGAGCTGATAGTGTTCACCCGGTATGCCCGGCGGGTGGTCCAGCATCAATTCCGCCAGATGATCCAGTACGAGGCGCGCGGCGTGCGCCGCGTTCGCTTCGACATCGTGCATTTCCAGATCGGGGCGATGACAGCGCCAGAGCCCGCGCGTTCGGATCGTCCGCTTCCCCGATTCGAACGGGATGACCGTGGTGTCAAAGAGGCACCCGGCGGGTAACTCGATGAAGTCCGGCCTGAGAAGGGGCTTCAGCTCACGCGGCCCGTGCTGCCGCGAAATCTCCGGATCAATGAGCCGCCGGAGATCGGGCGCCGTCGCGGCGAGCAGGCGCTGCAGGTTGATGTACGTCGTCAGCGGATCATCTTCGTGGAGCTGCGATTCGAAGGAAAGATGCCACGGCCTTTCCTGATCGCCGGCGGGAATCACATCCGTCGACGTCGGCGGCGCCAGCCAGACGATCAGGGGATGGGACAACGCATCCAGCTTCAGCGCGACGATCCAGCGAACGTCGGAATCGGTCGGCTGCGGTTCGCCCAGCACTCTGACCCGGCCGCCGCAGAGGGCGTGGATCCGGCTGGTGATGGCGGTCAGTTCCGGCGGCGCGTCGTTCGCAAGTTCGGCGACCAATCGGACGGGCGGGGGCGGCGGCACCGGCCAGCGGCGATCGATCGCCAGTTGATCGAGTGACGGTTCGACCGGGCCTTCAACGCCCGGAGACGGACTGCCCGCCGAAGCGTCGTGCGGCGTGAGCAAGCAGGGAAAACGCATGGGCTCCAGGAATCGCTTCCGGTCAAAGTTCAATCAGGCCGAAGATCGCCAGCACCATAACGACGACGATCATCAGGAGTGTGATCTGCTGCTGAACGCGCTTGGACCACCGTTGCGGCCGGGCGAAACGTTCATCGAACGCGGCCTGCTCCGCGATGATATCGCCCAGCGTCTCCTTGAGGACGGCCCAGTCGGATTCGGAAACTTCAATCGCATGCGGAGGGGAACCGGGGTCCGTATCGCCGATGCCGCGCCAGGGGCCATCCCGGTGACGGCAGCGGACGTCGAAATGCATGGACGCAATCGTGGCCGCGATGCCGCGGATGTGGGTCGCATCGTCGTTTCGGTAGAGCTCTCTCCAGACGCCATTTTCCGTCATTGACCATAGTGTAGGACCGAAAAAAGCCGATCCCAATGCCAACGGGCCAGATCACGCCTGTTTTCACCCCATTGGCCCGATCGAAACACAAACAGGCGGGGGGGGTTGGAGAGTTTGCGGCGCCTCGCCCGAACAGAATCGGGAATGAACGGCGGCGGTTCGTGTCTTTTACTACGGACACGCCCGAGTTGGTGGGCGACGAATAGTGGAGAACCGAACATGGCCCACGCAATGAATGAAGCCACCCTTCGCAAGTGGATGCAGTCGCTCGGCCCGCGTCTGATCGCGCTGAGTGCGGGGATCTGCCGCGATCGACACCGCGCGGAAGAAATCGTCCAGGAGGCGTTCATCAAGCTCTGGAAGTCGCCGCCGGACGGAGGGGAAGTGGTCTACCCCGCGTGGATGCGCCGCGTCGTGACGAACCTCTCGATCAACGCGCTGCAGCGCACCCGCCGACCGCAGGCCCTGCCGGAGTTCTCTGCCGATCCGGCCCTGGCCAGCTCGATGCGGCCGGAGGATCCAAGCGAGCAGCGCGAGGGGATGGATCGGGTTCACCGCGCGCTCGAGTGCATTGATCCGGAAAAGAGAACGCTGCTGATGCTTCGCGCGCAGGAACAATTGACCTACGAAGAAATCGCCACCCATCTCGACATTCCGATCGGCACCGTCATGAGCCGTTTGAACCGGGCGCGGGCCGCACTGGCCGAAGCGCTCGCTCAGATCGACCGTGAGCAGGCCGGGGGCGGGGAAGGGGAAGATGGGGAGGCGACCCGTGTGTTTCAATTTCGAAAGTACAAGCAGGCCTGAGTGACAAGCGGGCCGGAGTCAAGAGTTCACCGGTACCTGCCGGAAGCGTCCGGCGAAGACGAAAAACGATACGAAACAAGACGGAATCCACACACGTGAGCGGGACGGCAGGAAGGAAACGGCAATGAACACCATGGATTGCACTGACATCAAGGCGAAGCTTTCCGCAATCGTGGACGACCAGCTCGAACCGGCCGAACGGCACGCGGCGGAACGCCATCTCGTAGACTGCGCCGACTGCCGAGTGTTGATCGAGGAAACCGAACGCATCGATGCTTCGATCGCCCGTGAGGGTGAGTTGATCGCGCACGGCGGTCTGCCCGACGGATTTGAAGCCGGCGTCCTGAGCCGGACCGTGTACGCCGATCGGCCGCAGGCCATCCGCCCCGCGTGGATCGCCTGGTCCGGATGGGTGGCGGCGGCGGCATCGCTGACGCTGGCGGCGGCGACGGTCTGGATCGGCATTTCCCCGCCCACGGACCAGAGTGAGCCGTTCGCGTCCCACGATCCGAATCGCACCGCGGCCGCATCACTCGGCCCCGCCGAGCGGACGGGAACTTCGATCGCGCAGTCGGCCAGCTACACCACCGGATTCGATCTGCGCTCGCAGGCTTACGACGGCACGTTCTCCCCCGACACCTGGCGGGTTTCATCGACTTCGCCCGCCTTCACTTCCGCCTCCGTCCTGCCGGTCGAGCGGAATGATGCGGAAAGCGATCTGTCCCGGCTATCGCTGGCGGATACCGAGTCGCTGTACACCGTTTCACTGCTGCTCGATCTGCTCGCCGATCCGGATCTCGACATTCCGGTCAACATTCCGCAGATGAAGCGAGCGATTGAATCGGAGCGTTTGCCGGAACGGATGGGCGAGATCGCCGATCAACTGGAAGGCCGTGAACGTCGTGCCATTCTTCGCGCCGAACTGGTGATTCACCGCCTGGCGACGTACGAGGAAGACGAAGGCGAGCCGACCCGGCTCCGCGAAGTGATTCGTGAGTCACGGTTGCCGGATGTCATCAGCAGCATCATCACCCGTTGGGACGAAAACAGTCGGCTGTGAGAGGATGATTCGGCCCGGGTGAATGGGACGAGCGTTTCCTCTCCGCCACTGGCCACGGGCGGAACGACCTGCAATGATGTTGGACATGCCGAACCGAGACCAGAGCGGCGAAGTACGGCCGCGCGACATCTACGGGATCGATGACGAGTTTCCCACGCCGCCCGAACTTCCCGGCCGGATCGTCATCGCCCCGCGGGCCGACGAACTGATCGACAAGCTCGCCATGGAACTCGTGCTGCACGCGGAAACCTGCGTGCGGGAGTTCGGCGATTTCCATCTCGCCCTCTCCGGCGGGTCCACCCCCGAGCCGCTCTACCGCCGGCTCATGTACGACCCGGATTTTCGCAAACTGCCCTGGCGGAGGACGCACCTCTGGATCGTCGATGAGCGCTGCGTGCCGTTGGACGATGAACGCTCCAACTACCGCATGATTCGCGAAACAATCGTCGAGCACGCGGACATTCCCCGCGAGCAGGTGCACCCGATGTCCGCGGAAGACCCGCGCGCCGATCTTGCGTACGAAAAGGAGCTGCGCGAGACGCTCGGCTGGCGCGAACGCGGGCAGGATCGGTTGGACTACGTCCTGCTCGGCATGGGAGTTGACGGGCATACCGCAAGTCTCTTTCCCCGCACGGAACCGTTGCGTGAGCGCGAGCGCCTGGTGCGATTGAACTTTGCCGAAGACGCCGAGCCGCACGAGCGCATCACCATGACCTTTCCGATGATCAACACCGCCCGGTTCATCGCCGTGCTCGTCACCGGTGAGAAAAAAGCGCCGACGCTCGAACGTGTCGCGGCCGGCGACGCCACGGAAGAGGAGCTGCCCATCTGCGGTGTCCGGCCGCGGGAAGGGCAGTTGGTGTGGTACCTCGACGGCGCGGCGTGCGGCGAAACGCCCCGATCGGACGGAACGGCGACGTGAGCCGTATCCGAACCAGCCGCGTCAAGGAGCGCCGCGAACTCGCCTTCGAGTCGCTCGATGACATTCTCGTGGATGTGCAGCACTTGAGTGCGGGCGGCGAGCCGCGCACGACCGGAAACTGGAGTCCGGGGCAGAACGTACAGCATCTTGCGCGACTGATGCACCTCTCGATCGACGGGTTCGGCGGGCGCCGTCTGCCGAAGCCCATTCAATGGCTCATTCGCCGGGTGATGAAGAATCGAATCATGCGTGAGGGCATGAAGCCGGGCGTGAACCCGCCCCGCAAGTTCGACATCATGATGCCCGACCCGATCGTGGCGTGGGAGGAGGGCGTGGCGGAGTTGCGTGAAGGGATCGAGCGTTTGAAACGCGAACGCGCCGAAGCGGAAAGTCCCGTGCTCGGCCGATTGACGCACGAAGAGTGGATCACGCTCCATCTGCGTCACGCGGAGATGCACCTGAGCTTTCTCCATCCGGCGTGATCGGCGCTTCGCCCGCGAACGCGTGGACATGAATCCGTTCACCGATCGCTGTTTTCTTTCCGGACAACCGACCATCGGACCTTCGTCCCTCTACCCCTTCGTCAGTCCCGCGAAGGCGGGAATCC
>SKZB01000034.1 GCA_007127615.1 Phycisphaerales bacterium
CGGCAGCATCATCTCCGCCAGCCGGTCCCGCGGCGCGCCGAAGAGAACGTAGCTCTGGTCCTTGTCATGATCGACCCCGCGCCGAAGCGACCAGCCGTTTTCGTTCGATCGCTCCAGACGGGCGTAGTGTCCCGAGGCCACGTACGGCGCGTCGATCTGCCGGGCGTACTCGTGCAGCTTGCCGAACTTGAGCCAGTCGTTGCAGCGCACACACGGGTTGGGCGTGCGGCCGGCGTTGTACTCGCCGACGAAGTAGTCGATGATGCGCCCGAAGTCCTTCTTGAAATTGCAGACGTAGAACGGGATATCGAGTTTCGCCGCGACGATCCGGGCATCCGCGGCGTCGTTGATCGAGCAGCACCCCTGCTTCCCGATGCGGATCTTCTTCGGATCGCACGCCATCTGCTCTTCGTCGTACGGCTCCAGTTCGTCAAACGTCTCCCCCGGCGAGCCGAGGCGCATGAAACAGCCGACCACGTCGTAGCCACGATCCTTGAGCAGCGCCGCCGCGACGGAGGAATCGACCCCGCCGGACATCGCGAGGAGAACCTTGGTCTTCTTTGGGGGGGGATGCGATCCGGCCATGGCCGTGATTGTAGGCCATCCCCCGGAGCGATTACCATGCGTCCCCATGCTGATCTACGCGGGAATCGACGAAGCGGGATACGGACCCATGCTCGGGCCGCTCTGTCTCGGCGCGACCGTCTTCGAAGTTCCGGGCCATGACCCCGCCGGCGGCGCCCCGGATCTCTGGCGGCGGCTCGAAGAATCCGTCTGCCGCACGAAACGCGATCGCCGCCAGCGTCTCGCGGTTGATGATTCCAAGAAACTCAAACTCGCCGGGTCGGGCAAGACGCATCCACTGAAGCTTCTCGAACGGGGCGTGCTGGCCTTTCTCGGGCATTTCTCCGGAGAAATGCCGCAACGGGACACGGATCTGTTCTCACTTCTCAACGTCACCTGTCCCGAGACGCCCTGGTACGGGACCGTCTCCCCCCTGCCCCTGGCCCACCATGCCGATGAACTTCGCATCGTCATCAGCCGGCTCGGGCGAAGTCTGGACGGTGCCGGCGTCAGGTTCGCCGGCATGAGCTGCCACGCCATCGATGCGGGCGACTTCAACGCGCTCGTCGCCCGAACCAACAGCAAGGCCGGCGTGAATCTGACGGCCGCCCTCCGTCTGGTCGACCGCATCTGGCGCCGCTGGCCGGACGATCATCCGCGCGTGATTCTCGATCGTCACGGCGGCCGCACGCATTACCGGGAGGATCTTCAACTCGCCTGGCCGGATGCTCACCTGACGATTCTCGCCGAGCAGGCCGACATCAGCCGTTATCGGCTCGATCGAAACGGCGCGCAGCTGACGGTGACGTTTCAATGTGAAGCGGACCGGATGCACCTGCCCGTCGCGCTCGCTTCGATGACCGCCAAGTACGTCCGCGAACTCTTCATGCTCCGTCTCAACCGGTTCTTCTGCGGACAGCGCCCGGAACTGAAGCCCACCGCCGGTTACGTGCAGGACGCCCGGCGGTACCTCGGCGAGATCGAAACGCTTCTCGTCGAGCGCCGAATCGACCGCGCGGCGCTGATTCGCAGCCGCTGACCGATCGGTGTGAAGGAATCGTGATGATCGGGGTCGGGCAAGGACGGTGATCTGCGCGGCGCGCCGGCGGGTTATCGGGACCGGGTGCGCTCAATGACGCTCATCCGCGATCCCGACGAGGCCGATGAGTCGTCTTCCGGAATGACCCGGCACGAAGGAGATCACACCATGCGCGGATGGACCACGACCGGATTGACCGTCGGCTTTGCCGCTTCGCTCGCCACGCTGAGCATGCTCAGCGGCTGCGCGACGCCCAACCCGAATCTGAGCTGGGATCCGAACGGACAACCGCGCACGGATCATCCCGAGCAGTCCTGGTGGCACTATGAGTTCGTCTACCACCCCCAGGCCGAGCTCTACTACGAACCGTACACGAAGCGCTACTTCTGGTTCGATGAGTACCGGTGGGAATGGATGAGCGGCGCGAAGCCCCCGCGCGGAACTTCGGTTGATCCCACCGTTTCAAAAGTGGTGCGCGTCAAAACCCCGGATCCGCACATGGATCACGTCACGGTTCTGACCGTGGCCGGCCCGCAATGGCGCGGCGCCCCCTCGTCCTGGGCCACCGGCCAGGTCGATCACGCTACTCAACACGCCACTGTGCGCTATAGCGGAGACCAAGACTGACGATGCGGTTGAGCAGTTCGCCGTAGGACAGCCCGGCGTGCTCCGCGGACTCGGCGAAGTCCTCGCCGTACGCCAGGTTCGGGTTCGGATTCGCCTCGATCAGGGACACCCGCCCGTCCTCGGTCAGACGCAGGTCCATGCGCCCGTACCCGGTCATGCCGAGATCGCGGTACGCGCGCTTGCAGATCCGGTAGATCTTTCGCTCGAGCTCCGGCGACAGATCCTTCGCCGGTTCGGTCGTCAATCCGATTCGCTTCTGGTACTTCTCATCCCATTTGATCTTGGCGGTGGCGATGCGCGGCGACCCTTCCGGGAGCTTGCCGAACTGCATCTCCCAGATCGGAAACGTCTGCAGGCGATGGTTCCCGAGCACGCCGACGTAGAGCTCGCGGCCGTCGATGTACTGTTCGGCGATCGCGTCGGTGCCGAGATTCTCGTGGACGAATGCCACCCGCTCCCGGAGCTTCTCATCCGTGTGGACGATGGACGCATGGGAAATGCCGAGCGAAGCGTCCTCGATGAGCGACTTCACCAGCAGCGGGAACGCCAGACGCGACGGTCGTCGAACCGCCCGTCCCACCGGGAAGACCGCGAACTTCGGCACGGGCAGCCGGTGGTACGAGAGGATCTTCTTGCTCAACCCCTTGTCGTGGGCCAGCAGCAGGCCACGCGGATTGCAGCCGGTGTACGCCTTGCGGAGCAGTTCGAGATAACTCACCACGTAGTAGTCGTAGACCCCGATGCCGTGAAACTCTTCCAGCAGATTGAAAGCGACGTGCGGCTTGAATTGGTCGATCGTGTCGCGAATGACCTTGAGATCATCCCGCACGCCGAGCGCAATGACCTCGTGGCCGGCGTGTTCGAGACCGGCCACGACATCGTATTCGGTCTTCCAGCGCGCGATCTCCTTCTCCGGCACGCCCTCCAGTGAAGTCGGCGGCACACAGTCTTCGTGCATCAGCGCAAGGATGCGGCGTGGTTTCATAGCAGTATCCGGTGGTGCCCGCCGTGAATGTAGTTCATGGTCTGCACCGTGATCATGAGTGTGGCCTGCAGGCGCGCGTCATCTTCATCGATCGCCAGTCGCAGTTTCAGTTCGCGACAACGGTCGATCGTATCACGCAACACCTGGTTGATCGTGTACTGACTCGTTCCCGTCCAGCGCGAAACGTGTTCACGGATCGTGCGCTGCTCCCGTCGCAGAAACGAGGCCGCCGTCGGATGGGATGCGCAACGCTTGTCACTGGAAAAGATTCGATACAGATCACGGTCAATGACATCCGGCCAGTCCGAACCGTACCGCAGTCGCTTGGCCTTGTAGTGTTCCCGCAGTGTGGTCCTCAATTCGCTGATCGGTTCGATGCGGCGGCGCGTCCGAACCGGCGGGACGGCCCCGGACAGGTCGCGCATCAGTTCCTCGACGAATTCGAGTTTGCGCAGTGCCGGCCAGCCGCGGTACGCCTGGCGCCAGCGCGAACCCGGGCGCAACCAGACGGCAAAGGTCTCCGCGAAATCCTCCGCCGGGTGGACCTGAGCGTACCAGCGGTTCAGATGCACGACGTGTTGACGGCTGTTCGGGTTCGGCCGGTAGGAGTCGGGATACGGCTCGGAGAAGCGTCCGAAGTGCTTCCGCCAGCTCGGGCGGTAGTGCAGCCGGTAGGCGGTACAGATGGCGTGGCCGGCCTCGTGTCGCAGGATGCGCATGCACGCGCGATCCGCACCGCCCTCGACTTCGAGCATCTTCTTCTTTTCCAGTCGCATCAGCCGCTCGTGGCCGAGGTAGAACGGCAGCGCGATCCCCGGCACGCCGTCGGGGCTGAACCACTCACTGGAGAACCAGGCGTGGGGGCGATGACGAATCCCGCGCCGCGCCAACTCGTCGTACAGACGTTCCAGGTACTCCGTGACTCGCGTCTGGCTGGGTTCGATGCGCAGATCACAGAACCGCAGATCAAGCAATCGCTCATCGTCGTACGATGCCCACGCCGGTGCGGCGGCTCGGCCCGAACGACGGGCACCGGTTGTTCGGGCGGAACGTGACGACATCGGCGGACGGACGGATCGAAGAGGTGGAGAAGCGACAACGCATCGACCGGAACCGGCTCGGCCGGTCAACGGGAACAAACTATCACAATTTTCTCGGTCGGGAGGAACGCCGGGGGCGATCGCGCCCGGCGCGGCTCAGGCCGCTTCGTTCGGCGCTTCCTCATCTTTGGCCGTCGGCGCGGCGACCGGGGCCTTCTGCATTGGAATCCGAACGGTCGTGTGACAGTTGCGGCAGCGCACCAGCTTGCCGCGCGCGTCGCCGGGCACCGCCAGAATGCGCTGGCAGCTCAGATTCGGGCACATGATGCGAATGGTCTTGCCGTCGGGCACGCCGGTCATCTCCATTGGCTCGATTCAACGTCGAGTCGCTCACCGAGCGTCATCAAACGCTTCGGGCAACCTCTGGTATCGGCCGGCCCGGGTTCGGACTTGATCATGACGATCCACCGACTCACAATTCCGGTCCGGAAAGCCCGTCCGGGCCGGCTGAATTCCTTACCATTCCGTACCATACGGGTTCCGAGAACCTTTTCCCCGACGACCGTCACCCCGCTTCCGAACGTGCCTTTTAGAGGACCTCACCGCTCATGACCCAGCCCGCGAACACCGCCGTCGTCGGACTCCAGTGGGGCGATGAAGGCAAAGGCAAGATCGTCGATCTGCTCACCGCCCGGCACGATGCGATCGTCCGATACAACGGCGGCGCCAATGCCGGCCACACCATCGTCATCGGCGATCAGAAATATGCCCTGCACCTGATCCCCTCCGGCATCCTCACTCCGGGCAAGCTCTGCATCATCGGCAACGGCGTGGTCGTCGATCCCGACAAGCTGCTCGAGGAAGTCCGCACGCTCCGCGAAAGAGGCGTCGAGATCGGCGAGAAGCTTCGCCTGTCCTCCCGCGCTCATGTCGTCATGCCCTACCACAAGGAACACGACGCCGCCCTGGAGAAAATGCTCGCCCGCGCCGTCTCCACCGGCGGCAGGGACCACTCCATCGGCACCACCAAACGCGGCATCGGCCCCTGCTACGCCGACAAAGTTCACCGGTCCACCGCCGTCCGCGTCGGCGATCTGCTTCGGCCGGAACACCTGCGGCGAAAGCTCGAAACCATCTGCGCCATCCGCACCGTCGAGCTCAAGGCCCTCGGCGTGGAAGCGGAACCCCTTGACGCCGC
>SKZB01000200.1 GCA_007127615.1 Phycisphaerales bacterium
AGCCGGGTCGCGGGCTGGGACAGTTGTCCTATCCGTACGATGTGCTCGTTCTGGAGGACGAATCGTTGCTGGTCGTCGAGTTTCACAACAACCGGATTCAGAAGTTCCGCAAGGACGGCACACCGGTCGGACTCTACGGCCGCATCGGATTTCGCGAGGGCGAGATGCAGTACCCGTGGTCGGTGGCGGGGAACCTCGAGCGAATCTACGTCGTGGATTCGGGGAACAATCGTGTGCAGCGGGCACGTACGCCGTGAGGGCTGATCCGTGCCGGGCCGCGGGCCGGAGCGGCGCGGGCCGGGGCCGAAGCGTGGCGCCGAATCCGGAAGCGACCGGACCCGCCTCGTTTTCACGGGCGTTCGGCCGGGTTTTGCCTTACCATGGCCAGTGGCCTGACGCCGATGGCCTCGCTACGCCCGCCCATCTTTCGGGAGCTCCCCATGGACGGAGGATTGCCGCTTCAGTTTGAACAGCCGCTCGGGCTGCTGTTGTTGCTGCTGATCATTCCGGCGTTGCTGATCGCCCGGCGGAGCGTGGGGATGCAGTCGCCCGTGCGGGCGTCGATCATTTTTTTCTTCCGCGTCCTGGTGATCCTGCTGATCACCATGGCCCTGGCCCATCCGAACTGGGAACAGCGCGGCGAAGGGCTGACCGTCACGGTTGTCCTGGACCGCAGCCATTCGATCCCGATGCGTTTGCGCGACCGCGCGGAGCAGTTTCTGCGCGAAGCCAGCGAGCACCGCGAACCGGAGGACCGTCTCGGCTCGATTATCGTGGGCCGCGATTCGACCATCACCGCGATGCCCGACCGGCTCTCCGCCGTGACCAGCGGGCTGGACGATGTCGACCGCAGCGCGACGAATCTCGCGGCGGGGCTGCGCCTCGCGCTCGCCCTCGCGCCGGAGGACACGGCCAACCGGATCGTGATCGCTTCCGACGGCAACGAGACGATCGATTCGGTGTTGGCAGCGGCGGAGTTGGCGCGCGCGAACAACGTTCCGGTGGATGTTCTCCCGCTGGAATTCAGCTACGAGAACGAAGTTCTGTTCGAACGGATCATGACGCCGGCCCGGGCGAGGCAGGGACAGACCGTCAACGTACGCATGGTGCTGCGCAGTCAGCGCGAAGCGTCCGGAACGCTTTATCTGCGCAAGAACGACGAGCCGCTTGATCTCGATCCCGACGAACCGGGCATGGGCCGGAGCGTCGAGTTGTCGCCCGGCGTGTCGGTGTTTCCCGTGACGATCCGACTGGATGATCCCGGCCCCGCGCAGTTCAGCGCGACCTTTGAACCCGATTCCTCGGATATGGACACGCTGCCCCAGAACAACCATGCGATGGCGGTGACGTTCGTGACCGGTGAGGGGCGCATACTCGTACTTGAAGAGTCGGAAATCGAATCCGCGAATCTGGTGCGTGCGCTGCGGGAAAGCGATCTGGTGGTGGATGTTGAACCGCCGCAGGCATTGACGGGAGGACTGGTCTTTCTCAGCGCGTACGATGCGGTCATCCTGGCCAATGTCCCGCGCTGGGCGTTCGACGATGAGCAGGATCGCATGCTGCACGCGTACGTTCATGATCTGGGCGGTGGGCTGATCATGCTCGGGGGGCCGGAGTCTTTCGGCGCCGGCGGGTGGATTGATTCTGAGACCGCGCGGGTTCTGCCCGTGCGCCTGGATCCGCCGCAGACGCGGCAGATGCCGCGCGGTGCGCTCACGCTGGTCATGCACTCCTGCGAGATGCCGCAGGGTAACTACTGGGGACAGGAGGTCGCCCGGGCGGCGATCAACGCGCTGAGCCGGCAGGACTATGTCGGCATCGTCGAGTACGACTGGCGCGTGCGCGAAAATCAGGGCGCGACCTGGGCGTTCCCGATCCAGGTGGCCGGGAACAAGCAGGCCGCCATCGCCGCGACCCGGCAACTGGTGGTCGGCGACACCAAGGACTTCGGCCCGCTCCTGCGCATCACGCATGAGGGCATGCAATCGATCAGCGCCGGTCAGAAGCACGTCATCATCATCTCCGACGGTGATCCCCAGCCGCCTCCGCCGACGCTCCTGCGGCAGTTCGTGCAGGACAAGATCACCATCACGACCGTCATGGTCATCGGCCACGGCAGTGAGGCGGACCGGCGGAAGATGCAGGCCATCGCCGAGACGACCGGCGGGCGGTTCTATCACATCATGAACCCCACCCAACTGCCGCAGATCTTCATCAAGGAAGCGCAGCTCGTCTCCCGTTCGCTGATTCAGGAAGGTGAGCTGTTTCAGCCGCAGGTGGTCAGCCGTCTGCCCGGTCCCGTGGAAGGGTACGCGGCGGTCCCCGCCGTTGAGGGCTACGTGCTCACCGCCTTGCGCGAAGGATTGAGTCAGACGCCGATTGTGCTGGCCACCAGTGAGGGTGAGGATCCGATCTTCGCCCACTGGAACTACGGCCTCGGTAAATCGCTGGCGTACACCTCCGACGTGATGGGCCGGTGGGGTGAACGCTGGGCGACCTGGTCGGAGTTCAAGGCGTTCTGGACCCAGGCCGTCCGCTGGTCGATGCGCCCGAGTTCACCGGCCAATTTCAATCTGAGTACGCGGTTGGACGGCGATCGGGCCATCGTCGAGGTCGAGGCGCTCGACGCCGACGCGTCGTTTCTCAACTTTCTTCGGATGCGGGCCGCGATGATTCAGCCCGACGGCAGCGCCGAGCCGCTTGGTCTGCAGCAGGTCGGCCCCGGACGCTACCGCGGTGAGTTCGAGATCGGCGATGAGGGAGCGTATCTGATCAATGTCAACTATGCCGCCGGGGCCGAGGAAGAGAGCCAGGGCAATCTGCAGGCGGCGGTGACGGTGCCGTACTCACAGGAGTACCGCGCGGTTTCGCACAACGCAGCGCTTCTGCGTCAACTGGCGGAGATGACGGGTGGGCGTGTGTTGTCCGCGACGTCGAATCCGGCCGACGTATTGCTTTACGACCGGGCCGTGCTCGAAGTGCCCCGGAGTCCGAAGGCGATCTGGGATCTGCTCGCAATCCTTGCCGCGATTCTGTTCCTGTTCGATGTCGCGTCACGACGGCTGGCGATTGACGGCGCGAAGGTTCTCACCGCGCTGCGCCGCGCGGTCGGTCGACGTGAAGAGGTCGAGGACAGCACCGTCGAAGCATGGAAGAAGGCGCGCGGCCAGGTGTCGCACCGAAAGCCGACAGCGGAGAAGAAGGACCCGGACGGTCCGGATCGTTCCGCACGTTTTGAGGCGAGCGAAGAAGACGCCGCGAGCGCGATCGACGTCGGGGCGGCAGAGTCGGCCGGCAGGGGCAAGTCCGACCCGAATGCGCCGTCCAAGGCGAAATCGAATCCGGCCGACGCACCGCCACCGGATGAAGGTGAGTACACCTCGCGTCTGCTGGCCGCGAAGCGGCGGGCCCGGCAGCAGAAGGAAGAGGACCCCGGGGCCGACGACGGCGGGGGAGGGAAGACGTGACGGTGGCGGCGGACTTCTCCAAAATCAGCGCGGCGCTGGGAACGTCGTTCGATGACATTGATTCGGCGAAACGCGCGTGCGCTTCGTTCCGGGAGGTGTATGCCGAGCTGCGCCGCGCCGTCGGTGAAGTGATCGTCGGTCAGGAGACGATCGTCGAGCAGGCGTTGATCGCGCTCTTTGCCGATGGTCATATTCTGCTTGAAGGCGTACCCGGACTGGGCAAAACCCTGCTGGTGAGCACGCTCGGGCGCGTCCTGAGTCTGCCGTACGCGCGGATTCAGTTCACGCCGGACATCATGCCGGCGGACATCACCGGCACCAGCATCGTGATCGACGATGAGAAGACCGGCAAGCGCACGTTCGAGTTCCGTCCCGGGCCGATCTTTCATCAGCTCGTTCTCGCCGATGAAATCAACCGCGCCACCCCCAAAAGTCAGGCGGCTCTGCTGGAGGCGATGCAGGAACGTTCGGTGACGACGGCCGGCCGGACGCATCCGCTCGTGCGACCGTTCTTCGTGATGGCGACCCAGAATCCGGTCGAGCAGGAGGGAACCTACCCGCTGCCGGAGGCGCAGCTCGATCGGTTCCTTTTCAAGATCGTCGTGCCGTACACCGACCGGCAGGAGTTGAACACGATCCTCGAACGCACCACGCGGAACCGGGAAGTATCGCTGGATCCGGTCCTGGATGGCGCATCGATCATGCACGCCCAGCGGCTGGCGCGGAGAATCGTCGTCGCGCCGCAGGTGCAGGATTACATCATCCGACTGGTGCTCTCGACCCATCCGACCGGATCGTCCATTCCGGAAGAGTTGAAGACGTTCATTCGTGTCGGCGTGAGTCCGCGCGGCGCGCAGTCGCTGATCTCGGCCGCGAAGGTCAAGGCGCTCATCGACGGCCGGTACGCGATCGCGATTCGTGATGTGCACGAGATCGCCCGCGCCGCGTTGCGGCACCGGATGGTGCGAACGTTCGAAGCCGAGGCGGAGAACGTGACGCCGGACGATATCATTGAGAAACTGATCCGCCACGTCCCCCGTGAAGCGGACTGAACGATAAGGAACTGACGGAGCCATGAGCCAGTTCGGCGTGCCAACCGAGACCCCGCCCCGACGTGTGGATGAGCTGATCAGCAGCGAGCTGATGGCCAAGCTCAACCAGGTCGATGTCTTCAGCAAGAAGATCTTTGCCGGCAAGCTGCAGGGTGAACGCCGGAGCAAGAAGCGCGGCCAGAGCGTGGAGTTCGCGGATTACCGCCACTACACGCACGGCGATGACCTGCGCTTTGTCGACTGGAACATCTTCGCCCGGCTCGACAAACTCTTTATCAAAATGTTCCTCGAAGAGGAAGACCTTTCGCTCGTCATCGCCATCGACAGCAGCAAGTCGATGCACTGGGGAAACCCGTCGAAGTTCATCTACGCCCAGAGACTGGCGATGGCGCTCGGATACATCGGGCTGGTCAATCAGAACCGGGTCTCGCTCTTTTCCTTCAACGCCGCTGGTCTCCTGCCGTTGACGAACCTGCGCGGGGGACGCCGCGTGCAGGAAATGGGGGCGTGGCTGCTGAAACTGGAAGCGGAGAGCGGCAGCGGTTTCGACGACGCCATGCGGTCAATATCCATGACGCGTCAGGGCAAGGGCGTGATGCTGATTCTCTCGGACTTTCTGTTCAAGGAGGGGTACGAGAAGGGCCTGCGCTACCTTGCCGGCGGCGGATACGACACCTTCTGTATGCAGCTCCTCTCACCCGAAGAGATCGATCCCGGCGCGGCCGGCCTGCAGGGCGACTTGCGACTGACCGACATCGAAGACGATGATGTCGCGGAAGTCACGGTCAGCGGCGCGCTGCTGAAGAGATACAAGGACAATCTCAACGCCTACTGCGGCAAGCTGCGTGAGTTCTGTGTCCGCCGCGGCATGATGCACATGACGATCGATACGAAGACCGACCTCAACGTACTGCTCATGGATTACTTGC
>SKZB01000465.1 GCA_007127615.1 Phycisphaerales bacterium
CACGGCGAGATGCTCATCGACCACCCCGTCAGTTGCGTGGACTGCCACGACCCCGACACGATGAAGCTGCGCGTGACCCGCCCCGCTTTCAAGGAAGGGATCCGGCAGTACAAGGCCTCGAAAGGTATCCACGATTACGACGTGAACCGGGACGCCTCCCGGCACGACATGCGCACGTTCAGTTGTGCGCAGTGCCACGTGGAGTACTACTTCACCAAGCCGGACAACCAGCTCGTCTACCCCTGGCACAAGGGCGTCAAGGTGGAAGAGATCGAAGCGTACTACGACGAGATCGGTTACTTCGACTGGGAGCACGGCATCACCGGCGGGAAGATGCTCAAAGCCCAGCACCCGGAGTTTGAACTCTGGAAACAGGGTGTCCACGCGCAGGCGGGCGTCTCCTGCGCCGATTGCCACATGCCCTACCGCAGGGTCGGCGCGATGAAGGTTTCCGATCACCACGTGCGGAGTCCGTTGCTCGATGTCGCGGCCTCATGCCAGACGTGCCACAACGTGCCGGAAGCCGAACTGCTGTACCGCGCCCACACGACCCAGGACCGCACCCGCGCCCTGATCGACCGCGCCGGCGAGGCGTTGATGGATATGATCGACGCCATCGTTGAAGCCAAGCGTGCCGGGGCAACGGATGAACAGCTCGCCGAAGCGCTCGATTTCCAGCGCAAGGCCACGTGGCGGCTGGACTATGTCTACTCGGAGAACTCCATGGGTTTCCACGCCCCGCAGGAGTCGGCGCGGATTCTCGGGGAATCCATGGACTACTCCCGCCGCGCGGTCGCCTCCGCGCTGCGCGCCAAAGCCGATCCCCGGGGTGAACCGCGCGACGTTGAGCGTCTCCCGGTCGAAGGGGTCACGCCGGATGAGAAAGCGCCACCGATGCGGGACCTTGAGACCGATCGTGATCGCCGCGCCGAAGTGGGCGCGAGACCGTAGGCCAGCGGCTACACCATCCGCGCCCCGGCGGCGCGGGCGGCTTCGACGATCCGTTCCGCGGTGCGAACCGCCGCGAAGCCATCCTCCGCATTGACCCTCGGGCGGCGACCGGTCCGGACGCAGTCGAGAAAGTCATCGATCTGCGCCCGCAGCGGTTCCTGATCGCCGACCTGGAGTTCATCCACCTGGATCAGCTCCAGGTAGTTCACCTGCGAGAGGTCCTTGCCGGTGCGCAGTTGCTCGCGAACTTCCGCCAGCTGTGACTCGTTCGCGGTCTTGCGCACGACCGTGCCCTTCCGCTCGACGAAATCGGCGGAGACGTAGGCATCTTCGCTGATGATGCGCAGCTTGCGTTCGGTCTTGAGCGCCAGGCGCGAGGCGGTCACGTTGGCGACACAGCGCACGCCATCGGCACCGGGCGGGAACGTCAACCGCGCGTTGCAGACGTCTTCGTGTTCACCGAGGACGGAAACCGCGTTGGCCTGGACGTCTTCCGGCTCCTCACCCACCAGCATCATGAGCAGATCAAGATCGTGGATCATCATGTCGAGCACCACGCCGACGTCCACGCTGCGGAACGTCATCGGGCTGATGCGGTCCATTTCAATGAAGCGCGGCGTGATGTCGTCGAACTGGCGAATCGCCTGCATCACCGGGTCGTAGCGCACGATGTGGCCGACCTGCAGGATGGCGCCCCAGCGCTTCGCCGCTTCGACGAGCGCTTCGGCTTCGGCGACATCCGGGGCGAGCGGTTTTTCGATCAGGCACGCCACCCCGCTCGCGAGCAGCACTTCCGCCGCGGCGCGGTGGTGGATCGTCGGCGTGGCGATGGTCACCGCGTCGACGCCGGCATCGAGCAGTTGTTCGACGGTTTCGAACGGCCGGCCGCCCCACTCCTCGGTCATGGTCTTCCGCGCTTCGGGGTTCGTATCGACCACGCCGATCAGCTCCGCGCCCGGGTGCTGGGCATAATTGCGCACATGGTGTCGGCCCATGCGTCCGGTCCCGATCACGCCGCAGCGAATCGTCCGGTTCGGCTTGACTTCCGGCGCGGTGCTCTGGCTCATCATCATCAAACGACGGACTCCGTTACGAGGATTCGGCAGCGCGGCCGGGCGGCTGCGCCGGGGCGGTTCGTCCCAGCCGTTCATGGTACTCGCTGGTCTGCTCCTCGCGGCGGCGCCAGCGCTCCCGGTGTTCCCGGGCGTGCACGATCGAAAGGGTCACGCACGAGCTGACGCTGAAAAGGGCGTAGGCGAACACGGCCATGGAGACGATACTGACGAGCCAGCCGACCGTGGTCAGGGCGGAGAACATGAGGCGCAACGGGCTGAGCGGCCAGAGCGACGCCAGGAGGAATCCCAGACCGATCAGAAGCAATCCCGCGGAAATCGAGAACACGACACCGTTGAAGATCTCCTTGGCGGCGAAGTCGCGAACCCAGTCGGCAAGCTGCTCCAGCATCAGTGAGAGCATGATCAGTCCGGCCGCACCGAGCAGCAGACCGCCGGCGAAGAGGAGCCAGAGCGAAGAAATCAGAGTCGTCTCCGTCGCGGGCGTGAGTGCGATAGCCCAGAACGCGCCCAGACACGCCGGCCAACCGAGCTGAAGCCATCGGGCCGCCCGCCGCAGCCGGTTCGTGGCGTGGAATCCGCGCCACACGGCTTCGGGCTGATCGATCGCGGGGGTCAGCCCCCACGCACCGAGCACCCAGATGAGTGAGGCCGGAAACATGATGCCGCCGGTCACGGCCGGATTGAGCATCGCGCCGTAGGTGAACGCCAGGGTCACGAGCAGCGCGATGACGCTGCCCGAGGCGATGAGGCACGCGTGATGAAATCGGCGGATGAGATCGAGCGGCATCTCGCAGAGCGGATCGCCGGCTTTGGTGGTTTTCTCCGGTGAGCCGGGCAGGCCGCACTCGGGACAGTGGCCGAGAACGGGCAGGCCCCTGAGGTCGTAACCGCAGCCCAGACACTTCGCCCCCGGCGGCAGCGTGGAGACGAATGGTCCCGGCGCGGCCGCGGAATCTTCTGTCCGCGGCTCGACTTGCAGGGTTCCCGCCTGCGCTTCCAATCTTGGTGACGTCTTGAGCGGGGGTTGGGGGGGCGTCCGGGGAGGCGTCCCGGGCGTCGAGAGCAGATCGATCAATTCATCCGCGTCGTCGCCGCCGCCCCGCCTGGGTTCGAGTTGGTAGTGCTCGCCCGACATGCGGAATATTGTATCGGCGCCGATGGATCGTGACCGCGACTCATTTCCGGTCGATCCGGAATCCGAATCTGAAAACAAGCTGTCCACGGGAGCCGGCCGGGCTCAGCGGCGCCGCAACCGCGGCTGGACACGGACCGGTTCCGGTCGCGCCGTCTCGGCCGGCTCGATGTCGAGCCACTGCGCGACGGTGGCGTGCAACTGGGTCGCGTGGACCCGGCCGAGATCGACGCCGCCGATCGTCCCCGGATAGCGCCAGACGACCATGATGCCGTTCATCTCATCGGTTTCGCGCGGATCGTAACCGTGCATGCCGAGCGGTCCGCCGAGTTCCCGGGCCGGACCGGTCACGCCCCGCGGCCGGGAGCTGAAGGTGTATCCCTGCTTGAGGTTGATGTAAACATCCCCGGTGCGGGTGGGATGATTGATCTGCCAGTGTTCCGGCGCTTCATCCCGGGGGAAGGCCCGCGCGAAATCATGGCGATTGATGCGTTGTACGAGCTCGCGCACCATCGCCCGGCGATCCCGGTCGCCGAGTTCGCCGTCGGGGTCCTGAATGAAGATGTGCCCGGTGTTGCCGCTGGTCACGGTCTCCACGTTGTGCACGCCTTCGAGGTCGGCAAGGTAGTTGATGTTGACGAGCGTATGCACTTCGGACATCCCGTGATCGGTGGTGAGCAACACGATCAGCTCATCATTGCCTTGACGAGTGTGTTCAAAGAGTTGCAGCGCGCGCGTGAGTGCGGCCCGCAGCAGCCCGTCAACCTCGGACAGCTTGTCGATCGGCGGCTGCGCATCGGGGCCGTGTTCATGGCCGAGACTGTCCGGTCCGACCATATAGCCCATCAGCAGGCGGAGCGGATCCCGCCTTTCCTCTTCATCCTCGCGTGCACGAAGGTCATTTTCCCAGACACCGAATAGTTGTTCGAGACGTTGCGCATCGCTCAGGCCGCGGATGTAGCGTTCACCGTGATAATCCGTCGCATGTTCGCCCTCCTGCGAATGTGAAAGCGGCCAGTCGTAGACCGCGACGCGCACCCCCTGCCGCTGGGCGGTGGTCCAGATCGGCTCGGCGCCGAGCAGTTCCGGATTCCACGGATACCGGTGCAGGCGGCCGGTCTCGGCGTCGATGAACGAGTTTCCCGGCACGCCGTGCTCGCGCACCTTCGTGCCCGTCGCCTTGGAGACGTGGCTCGGAAAGGTCAACGAGGGGTAGATCGGCACGAACTGCGTGCTGTAGGCGCCTTCCTGCGCCATGCGGTCCAGGGTCGGCGTCTCGGCGCGGCCGATGTAATCCGGCCGGATCCCGTCGATGGTCATCCACAGGATCGTGCGGCGGGGCGTGTCGGGCGTTGCCTGAATGGCGGCGGACTCCGCGTGCGCCGCCGCGCCGTGATCCGCCGGCATCGACACCCAGAGCAGAAGCAGAAACGCAGAACCCGCAGGCACCAGTGATCTCAGCCAGGCGTGAATCGGATTGGCATCTCTTTTCATCACGTGTGACCTCTGTCCAGGGATCATTCTTGACCGTTCGGATCGTTCGAGTTCGAGAGTATACGCGGTGGCCGGCGGGCGGCCCGATCCTCCCGGCGGGTCTCACCGGTTCTACCCGTATCCGAGCTCTTCGAGATCATCTTCCTCCAGGCCGAAATGGTGGCCGATCTCGTGCAGGAGCGTGATGCGAATCTCCTCGCGCACCTTCTTCTCGCCTCCCCATCCGGTGCCCTCTTCATCCTCCCACGTTTCCCAGCCGCCCGCCTGCGAGACGATCCCCTCGCGAAACAGGTGGATCGTCTCCGGCATGTCGGCATCGTGCAGGTAGGACCGCTCCGTCAGCGGAGTGCCGCTGTGCAAGCCGCACAACGAAGACCGTTCCGATTCCGGATCCATGCCCAGCTCTTCGAGCAGTTCGCGCGAAGGATAATCCTCGACGATCAGAGGCGATTCTTCGAGCAGCGTATGCAGGCGCGGCGGCAGTTCGTGAAGAACGTCACCCAGCAGCGCGTCGAATCGCTCGCGTTCATCTTTCTTCATCCCCGCACCTCCCCGATCAACTCCGTGAACGAGCGGCACCCCTGCCGCGTGACCCAGGCGGAGAGGCCGCGGTTGATCGAGCGCGGCAGGACCGGATCGACGAACAACCCCGTGCCGATACCGATGCCCGAGGCACCGGCCAGAACAAACTCCGCCGCATCCTGCCACCTCATGACGCCGCCGAGTCCGATGATCGGCACGTTCGCCTCGCGGGCGACGCGGTCGTAGACCTCGCGCACCATGCGCAC
>SKZB01000308.1 GCA_007127615.1 Phycisphaerales bacterium
ACCGCGAGATCAGCGTGGCGCTCCAACTGCCGATCTCCACCATCGAAACCCGACTCTGTCGCGCCCGTGCGCTGGTTCGTGATGCCATCCCGCCGCACGATCCCCTGGTGCGCCCTCAGAAACCATACCGCCCTTACGGAGGGTCAACCCATGAAGTCCGAACCTGACAACCTGCACCATGACGCCGAGCCGCTCCGCGATCGCGAGTTGCTGATCGGTCGTCTGCTGGCCGATCCCACGGATGATGATGGCGAAGAAGTCTGGAGCCACTTCCGCGCGCACGCCGGCCGGGATGCGGCCGCGTGGGAGCAGCTCGCCCGCGCGTTCCGTCATGAGCTTGCCCTGCGCACGGCGGCAGAGCGGGAACATGGCCAACGACGCGCCATCACTGAAATCGATCGTGCGATCGAGCGATCCGGTCCCACCTCTCACGCCGCACGAGGCGTGGCCGTTGAAAACGATCGAGCGTTGGCCCCTTCGCCCTCATCCGCTCCGCGGCGTGCGGCCGGGGTTTTCGGCCGGGCGGGCTGGGCGGTCGCGGCCGGACTGATGGTGATCGGGTCGGTCTCCTTCCTCGGCCCGGTTCAGGACGCCACCACGCCGCATGGCCCCGACGCACCCCGCACCATCACGGCATCGTTCACCGCGGATGAAGCGTACGATCAGTACGTTTCGATCGGCGAGCAGGCCGGCCGGATCGTGGCGGAGTTGCCCACCGTCATGGTGGAAAGCCGCGCCATGCCCGACGGTTCGTTCGAAGTCTTGTACGTGCGGCAGTTGCTGGAACGCGAGACGGTCAGCGGGATGTACGAACTGCAACCCGACGATGCGGGCGAACTCAATCCCGTGCCAATCCCCCCATTCCCGAACCGAGAGCGTGATGAGTTTGAGTTCTCACTCTGAATTGACCGGATGACTTTCTTGAGCTCCGGCTGAAAAATTCCTGCGGAATGCCGCAAGAACCCACCCCGCGCCGCGTGTCTGTCTGATGGAGGTCCACCATGAATACCCGTCTCCTGAAATCCTTTGCCACTCTGACCGTGATGATGACCGCCGGCAGCGCGCTCACGTTGAGCGCGCCGTCCGCCCACGCGATCGGACTGCATGCCGCCGCTTCGATCGCCGGCGCCCCGTCATCCCCGGCGGCCACGTCGGCTTCCGCTGCTTCTGACAGCCGAATCAGCGTCACGCTCAACGGCGAATCCTGGACGATCGTCCGCCGGGAGGGTGATCTGTCGATCTCCATCGACGGCGAAGCGGCGCCGGCCGACCGCATTCAGCGGCGCGGATCCCAGTACCGGCTCCTCGGCCGCGACGGTGAGACGGTCGCGCAGCTCATGGTCGGGCCGAGCGGCAACCTGAGGTTCCAGTCGGTCTCCGGCGAAGCTCGGGAGGATCGCGGCGCGCGGCCGCCCCAGCCGCGCGGCGACGATCGTCCCGAGCGGAGGGAGCAACGCGAGCGTTCCCAACCCGGCAGCATTGGAATCACGCTCAGCCGGGTGCCCGAGATCGCCGCGGAACAGCTCGGCGTCGACCCCGAAGCGGTCGTTCTGATCGGGCGCGTCCGGCCGGACGGCCCGGCAAAGAACGCCGGGCTTCAGCTCTTCGATGTCATCACCGCCGTTGACGGCCGGGCGCCCGTCACACGGGAGATGATTCGTGATCATGTGCGCCGGAAGCATGCGGGAGACACGGTCACGCTGACCATTCTGCGGCGGGGTGAATCGCAAGAAATCGATGTCACGCTGGCACCGGTCGAGCACGAGATCGTGGATCGCCGCCCCGGCGCGCGGCGCTGGATCATCGGTGAATGGGATGAACTGCGCTCCCTGGTGCGCGAACTGATCGAGCAGATGGAAGCCGGGAACGATCTTCCGGAGGCGTTTCTCGCCCGGTTGCAGGACGCGGAGGAGAGAATCAGAGACTGGTGGGAGGACGCGTACGAACGCGGCCGCCCGTGGATGATTCTGTCGGATGACCGGCGGCGGGAGCTGCGCGATCTGTTGGCGGAGGTCGAAGGCGATCTTCTCCGGTCTGCCGATGATTGGCCGGACGAAGCACAGATCGCGCAATGGTTCGAGACGTTCCGCGAGCGACGGGAAGAGTTCTCCGAACGGATGCGGGAGTTGTCGAAACGATTCGAACTGAGCGCGCCGGAAATCGAAATTCAGCGCGATGAAGATGGCCGGCGCGTCATCATGCGCGGTCCCGGAACGCTGCGTCCCGCGCCGATCGAGCGGCGGCTCGAACGCCTCGAATCGCAGCTTGATTCTCTGGAACAGCGCCTGATGCGCATTGAAGAGTCTCTCAAACAGCTTTCGGCGGATCGCTGAGTCGCCGCAGAAGGCGCGCCGGGCCCAACCAAACGGTGCCGCCAATGACCAGCCGGCCGGCACCGCTTCGGTGGCGGTGGCGGCGAATGATGTCGATCAGGGCGCCGGATTTCTGAGAATTTCTGAGATCAGCTCGCCGAATCACCCGATAACACCGGCGATGAGCCGCCCTGGCAACTATCTGGCGGACGCGCTGGCGGGCGCGCTGACGCAAGCGCCGGCTAATCTGGTGGTCACGTACCACTACATCAGGCCGGCGAACTCCGACGGAGTGACGGGAATCACCCCGGAGCGGTTTGCCGCACACCTCCGCCTGATCCGGTCATCGTATGAAATCGTCCCGGCCGAGGAGTTCTGCCTCCGGCGGGAACAGGAGACCGGGCTCGCGCTGATCACGTTTGATGATGCCGTACGCGACCAGTTCGACTATGCCGCGCCGGTACTCGAAGCGTTCAATGTCCCGGCCGTTTTCTACGCGCCGATGCGACCTTACGCCGACGACGGCAGTGATCATTGGTGTACGCAGCACCTCTTGCACGCGCTCGCACAGGAACTCGGTTGGCGGGAACTGGAACGCCGGGTCGTGAGGCTGATCGGTGATCCGGCGTGCGACGAGGCGGAGATGAACCGGATCTACCACTACGAAGTTCCGATGAAGCGGCGCCTCAAATACCTGCTCGCCTTCACCCTGCCGGCGGGCGTTGCGGCCGAATCACTCCGCGCCATCAACACCACCATCGGCCTTGACGCCTCCGATTGGTACATCAGCTCGGATGACCTCGGCGCGCTCCAGGCGAGCGGCCATGCCCTCGGCGGCCACGGTTTTGATCACGTGCCCTATACCACGCTCACTCCGTCTCAGCAGGAGTCGGACATGCGAAGAGCACATCGACGGATGACGGAACTGTTCGGCGATCGGCCGCGCACGATGGCGTATCCCTTCGGTCGCGCAGATGAGACCACCCGCCGGCTGGCAAGACAATTCGGTTACATCCATGCGTTCACGACGGATGACCGAGTCGACGGCATGAACATCGACATCCCGCAAGGAGTTCTGGCATGAACCAGAGTATGACGAACGAAACAGAGTCCCGCGGATCGACGAAGACGGCCGAAATCGCTCCCTGCCGGGATCCTGGGGAACTGCGGCGGTACATTGACCGGTACTGGCGGCCCGGCCATATCCTGGCCCGCGAAGAGCGCATGTTCAATTTTCAGTACGCCACCCCGTGGGTGGATCGCGAATATTTCCCGGAGGGGATCAGTGTGCTGGGCGTCTACGACGATGATCGGATGCTCGGGTTCCTGGGGGCCATCACGACACCCTACCCGCGCGAACGGTCGTACTGGCTCGCTCTCTGGCACGTCCGGCCGGAGCTGAAGGGGACGGGGACGGGGGGGCGTCTGCTTCAGACGATGCAGGAAATGGCCGAGGGATCCGGCGGCTGGATCGGCACGTTCGGCGCCGGACCGGAGGCGCTCCCGGTCTACCTGAAACGCGGCTACACGGTTCGTGCCGTCAGGCGCTGGGTCTTCGATCCGACTTCGTCCGGTACGACCTTCCGGCCAACGCCGCGAAACAGTGCCGAGTGCGCACCATCGGAAGATTGGGTGGCTTATCGCTACCTCCATCATCCGCTCTTCACCTACGAACGTCGGGGTCAATGCATCGTTCGTACCGAGCAGAATGCCTGGGGAACGGTGTGCCATCTGGCGATGCTTGGCGATGACTGGCCCGCCGTGATCCCTGACCTGTATGACGAAACGCAGCAGCGGGCCGCCGTGGCGGGAACGCCGTTTCTCCTGGATTGCTGGGCTTTCAACTGCCCGGGCCCGGGGTGGCGGCTGGCGCCGGACGACCTGCCGGCGGTGTTTCATCCCCCGGAGCCGCGGGGCAACCTGATCTACGCCGTCGGGCGACCATTCATTCCCGCGCGGGTGGAGAAGGGCGACTGCGATCAGGATCGTCCGAACTGACCGGCTCGACCGGCAATTCACCATCGGGTCGGCCTTCTTCTGGTGCCGGTGGCGGTGTTGCGTCACTTGCGGGTGCTTCGATCGCGTCCGTCTCGGGCTTCGGCCAGCGCTGGTCCTCCCGGATCGAGCGGCCGCATTCGGGGCAGTGATCGCCCTTCAGTTTGTAGAGCTGGTAACCGCATTCGCACTTCGGTTCATCGACCTGAAGCCGCATCAGGATGCGGCACCCCGGGCAGAGCGACTCGCCGGGCTTGAGCTTCACCTCGGTCTCGCAGCGCGGGCAGACGAGCGCTACGACGAAACTGCAAAGCAGGGTTTCCGATTCCGGCCGCCGATTCGAGTGGATTCGATACCCGACGTAAGTGACCAGCAGCAGGACGACCGTGACCGGGACGCCCAACCCCGTGGTCATCGCGAGCAGGCCATAGAGCGCCGGCCCGGTGATGGGCGAAAAAATGATCTCCTCAAAGATCAACAGAACCCCGCCGAATGCGGTGACCCAGAGACTTCCCCAGGAGGCCATGCGGCCGAACCGCACCACGGCGCCGGGAGATCGCAGCAGCGCCAGTCCCCCGGTCAACAGGATGGCGAATGACAGAATGGTCAGGCACGCCGCCATCCCGAAAAGCATGTCAACGGTTTCCCAGGACATGGACTCATTCCAAACAATCGTCACCAGAAGGATGCTGCAGGCCGCCGGCGCCATCAACAGCACCGGGTACTGCAGAAGTGGTGTCGTCCGGCGGTGAATCATCAGCGCGGCGGCGAACATCATCGCGCTGTAAATCACGGCCATCACGCTCGCAGTGATCCACGCCTCCGGTTGATCCACGTTCTGCTCACGCCCCACCGTGAGCAGAACGGCGACGGCCCCCGCCAGGACGAGAGCGAGCGCGCAGATCACGCCGCACGCCGCGGTGAGCTTCGCCGTCCACGGCCTGGTTACGGTAGTTTCAGCTTGATCATCAGCCCGCAATTCGGACACTGGTCGCCCTCCGTCTGCATCATTCGGCTGCGCTCACAGCGTGGACAGACCGCGCGGAAGGATTCGCGCGGCAAGTCGCCGCGCTCCCGCGCCCGCAGGCGCGCGTAACCGTGCCCGCCGACGGTCAGAAGCCCCG
>SKZB01000086.1 GCA_007127615.1 Phycisphaerales bacterium
GTTTGCGGGCGCGGGCGGCACGTCTTCGATACAGACGCCGGCAGGATTGGCCAGCAGGCTCTGCAGAGTGGGATGCTGAATCGCGGTGCCGAGATTGGAACCGAAAGATGAACCACACCCACCACACGTGTGAATACCGATGACTTCACCGGTACTTTCGAGAATGACCGCCGAGCCGGAGTTGCCGCCGGTCGTATCCACCTGATACCGAACGGTGGTTCCGAACGACTCCGTGAGCGGTCCGGTGTGTTCCTTCTGCACGCTGTTCCAGGAGTTCGGCAGGTTCGTCGATGTCGTGGTGCCGTAGCCGCGGATTCGGACGGTGGGTGATCCCGCGGCGGAGGGGGCGGACGATGCGAGCACGTAGCCGTCCCCCTGCGCCTGTCGCGGCGTCAGGCCCGTATTGCTGTTCGGAAACACGCCGAAAGACATGCCTTCGTTCGAACATCCCTGGTTGAACGTCAGTTTGGATTGCGGGTCGATGGCGTACTGATTATTCGGGTGCGCAAAGTTCCAGTTTCCCCCCGGATTGGACAGCGGCACATTGAACTCCACCGAACTGGCGGCGGAACAATGGCCTGCGGACAACATGCATGCTTCACCGATGAGAAACGCGGTGCAACCGTTGCTGGCGCGCGCATCGCGCGGATCGTCAGAGAGTTCACGTTCATCCGTCGACCCGCAGATTGAAGCGAGACCACCTTCCGCCGCAAGACCCGCCTTGACCTCATCGATCCGAACCCGGCTGGTGCCGGAGTCGGGATACACGAAGAGTTCAACCAGAACGTCCGAACCATTGAAGAAGGCGGAGCGACCGTTCCACTGCGCCAGGGAAGTCGCATTCAGAAACTGCACCGCACCATCCTGCATCGCGGTCAGCCGAAGAAACGCGCCATGATTGGTCGGCGAACGCTCCGCCAGTCTCGTACCGCTCAATGACAATTGGAGCCACGGCGCATCGCCCACCGAGATGATCTCCGAGAAGACGACCGACGCTTCATGGGGATCGGGATCTCCCGCCAGGGCGCCGTCGATTCCGCGCTCACCGGAGTCAATCGAGACCGGAACTCGTTCACTCGGGGGCGGCGTCGGTGATTGCCCCGTGACGGGCGCCATCAACGACAGGACCGCGATGATTGCCAACAGACTCGTTGCGAAGGGCACATCGCCAACGCGGTCGGGGCGAACCGTTCGTTTCAAATCCTGCACGATGATCAAGCTCCTCCTGGGTGTTCCGAAACCGTCTCAACTTCGTGGTCAATATCGAACCTTCCGGCCGCGCTGCTTCGAGATTGCCGGAAAAAGTAACACGGCCTCAGCATCGGCCGCCCGAGGCTCTCACAAATCTTCGCAGCCAACGGGCCTGGGGATCCAATCATGCCGGAGATCACCGTGAATCGACAAACGCATCGAACGCAATGGAACTGTTTGCGCGGGCAAACCCGCTCGGTTCAATGTCATGATCCCCAATGGGATTTAATCTATATGCAAATGCGTGCCGGTCCAGAGATTCGTGGAGAATTGTCCCCGATTCGCCGCGAAAAACCGTTGAATACCTGATCGCGCAAAAAAGCCCAGGAACCAATGTTCCTGGGCGGCAAGGTTCCTGGGCGGCAAGCTGCTTCAATGTCGCCGCATGTGATGCCCTTCGGACATTCATGCCAAGATGGCGAATCAGTACCGGTAGTGATCGGGCTTATACGGACCGTTCTCCGGCACGCCGATGTACTCGGCCTGATCCTTCGAGAGCTTGGTGAGCTTCGCACCGAGCTGATCGAGGTGCAGTCGGGCGACCTGTTCATCGAGGTGCTTCGGCAGGGTGTAGACCTTCTTCTCGTAGTTTTCCTTGTTCTGGAACAGCTCGATCTGTGCGATGACCTGGTTCGTAAAGCTGTTGCTCATCACAAAGCTCGGGTGGCCGGTGGCGCAGCCGAGGTTCAGCAGGCGGCCTTCGGCGAGCATGATGATCGACTTTCCGTCATCGAAGACAAACTCGTCGACCTGCGGCTTGATGTTGACCTGCTTCACGCCGCGCTTCTTCAGCCCCGCCACATCGATCTCATTGTCGAAGTGGCCGATGTTGCCGACGATCGCCTTGTCCTTCATCTTCGCCATGTGATCGGCGGTGATGACATTGAAGTTGCCGGTCGCGGTGATAAAGATATCGGCCCGGCCGATCACGTCTTCAAGCTGGACGACTTCGTAGCCGTCCATACACGCCTGCAATGCGCAGATCGGGTCGACCTCGGTGACGAGCACGCGGCACTTCTGGCCCGCGAGCGACTGGGCGCAGCCCTTGCCGACATCGCCGTAGCCGCAGATCACCGCAACCTTGCCGGAGAGCATCACGTCGGTCGCCCGCATGATGCCGTCCACGAGGGAGTGGCGGCAGCCGTAGAGGTTATCGAACTTGCTCTTGGTGACCGAGTCGTTGACGTTGATCGCGGGAAAGAGCAGTGTGCCCTTCTTGTGCATCTCGTAGAGCCGCATCACGCCGGTCGTGGTCTCTTCCGAAACGCCCTTGATGCCGGGGCCGATCTTCGACCAGAACTTGTCGTCGATCGGTTGCACATCGCGGAGCAGTGAAAGAACGCATTTGAACTCTTCGTTCTCGGTGGAGTTCGGATCGGGCGTTTCTCCGTTCTGTTCAAACTCGACGCCCTTGTGCAGCAGCAGCGTGGCGTCGCCGCCGTCGTCGAGAATCATGTTCGGTCCCTTGCCGTCCGGCCAGTTGAACGCCTGGAAGGTGCACCACCAGTACTCGGGCAGGGTTTCACCCTTCCACGCAAAGATGGCGGGACCCTTGGGGTTCTCCGGCGTGCCGCCGGTTTCGGGACGGCCAACCACGACCGCCGCGGCGGCGTGATCCTGCGTCGAGTAGATGTTGCAGCTCACCCAGCGGACTTCCGCGCCGAGTTCGGTCAGCGTTTCGATCAGCACCGCCGTCTGAATGGTCATGTGCAGCGAGCCGAGAATGCGGGCCCCCTTCAAGGGCTGCTGGCCCTTGTACTTCTCGCGCAGGGCCATCAGGCCGGGCATCTCGTGCTCCGCGAGCTCAATCTCCTTCCGGCCAAATGTGACGTTCTTCTCCGACAGATCGGCAACCTTGTACGGCAGGTCGCAGGTCAGCGGAAGATTCGTGTCCATAAATGTCTTGTCCGTTGCGACAGCGGTAGTACTCACAGAAAACTCTCCAATTTCGTTTGTTTGAGGGGTCCAGTCACGAGATTTTCCAACCAGGCCTTCGGCCGAACCGTCCGCCGGAGGCAGAGAAATCCAAACTTTTCATCCGTTCATCCGGATGATGCGATGAATGTTATCTGATCGATGGTCAATCGTCAACCGCAGAGGGCGAATCTGTTCACGATCGGCAAAACCGTTTGATTCCTGTGAGGGTTTTCGTTGGCCTCGAACCCGGTTGACCGGCCCCGTTTCCGCCCGGCACGCCCGCCCACGGCGGCGTTGGGCCCAGAGCCCGCTCCCGTCGGCCCGGCGGCAAGCCGGGAGCCACGATCGTCCCGGAGTTCCCGGCCGTGGCGGGCCCATCGGCTTCACCTGATTCTGTGGTCATGCTGGTTTTCGCGGAACTGGTTTTCAGGTAACTGGTACTCGCGGAAAAGGAGTCGTTGAGCCAGAAGATGACGGCTGAGCAAGAACTTCGCGGGGACTCCCCGGTCGGTCGCGCGTCGCGAGTTGGCACCCGGTTCGAGGGGGGGGCCGAACCAAAGTCTGCCTCCGCCCGGGAAAAAACCAGAAGTCACGAACCGAACCGATTCGATACAATCATCTTCTGCTTTGCGCCACCACCCAGGGGACATCCGTCATGGCAACGCGCGCACCATCCGAGCCGTTCTGGGCCCGCCACCTGGCCGGGCTGATCAGCGGCGGTTACCTGATCGCCGGTCTGATCTACATCGTCATTTCCGACCGGCTGGTCCTGATCCTGTTCGACGACCCGGAAAATCTGACCTTCGTCCAGAGCGTGAAGGGGTGGGCGTTCGTCATCCTGAGTTCAATCATTCTCTTTGTTCTGCTGCAGGGGTCGCTCAGGGCGCTGCGGCGATCACAGCGGGCCCAGCGGGCCGCCGACGAACGCTACCGGCGCGTGATCGAAACCACGAACGAAGGCGTGTGGATTCTCGATCCGAACGGTCGAACCACGTTCGTCAACCAGACCATGGCGTCCATGCTGAAGTGCAAACGCGATGATCTCATCGGTCAGCCGCAACATGCGTTTCTTGACCACGATTCAAACGTCGCACAGGTGGACCAGCTCAGCCGGCAGTGCGACGGGCATCGCGATGTCTTTGAGTGCAAGTTCCGCAATCGAGACGAGTCCTCGCTCTGGGCGCTGATTGCCGCATCACCGCTGGAAGATCCTGACGGCAATATGGTCGGCATCATCCACATGGTGACCGACATCACCCCGCGGAAAACGGCGGAAGATGCGCTCCGCACCAGTCTCGAGTCCCAGCGCGAACTGCTCAGCGAGCTTGATCATCGCGTGCGGAACAACCTCAGCTCGCTGATCAGTCTGGTGGACATCAGCCGGGGAACCGCCGCCGACGTCGGCACGTTCGCGGACTCCATTCGCGGACGTATCGACGCCATGAACCGGGCGTACGGACTGCTCTCGTCAACCGGCTGGGAGCGTCAGAATTTCGAGCGGCTGTTGAGTCTGCTGATTCCCGGCCAGTACACCACCCGCGTCTTTCTCACCGGCCCGCGCGTTCACTTCGCCCCGTGCCTCAGCGGCGCGCTGGCCATCGTCTTCCACGAACTGCTCACCAACGCGATTCGGCATGGTTCCCTTTCCAACGACGATGGACGTGTCGAGATGAGCTGGATCGGCTCGGCCGGCGACGCCCGCAGCGTCAATGTCGAAGTCAGTTGGACCGAGTCGAACGGGCCCCGGCCGGCCGATCAAGTCAGCGTGGGCGCGGGTCTGCAACTGGTGCGTGGACTGGTCAAATCAGACCTGCGCGGCGATGTGGATTTCGATTTCCCCGAGTCCGGCGCGCGTCATATTCTCAATCTCCAGCTCGATGACGCCGTCCTCGACCAGCGCCCCCGGCCGGATCGAATCACGGCCGCCCAGTTCGTGACCGGGATCGAAGAGGACGGTGAATCGAATAAGAGACCGGCACTCCGTCAGCCATCCGATTCCCATTGATCGCTTCGAAGCTGCGGCGCGGGGTGGCGGTTCGGTACGGCGGGGCCAATACCGAGATCCCAGTTCCGAGATCCCAGTTCCGAAGTCCCCGTACCCGACGTCCCCGTCCGGAGGAACTCATTTTTCACGCCGCCGGTTCGCTCTGAGCGTGCCGCCCCGCTCCTCGCGCGGCCCGGCGCCGCTCCGCCAGATCGGTCGCCAGCTCGAGCGCCGCGATCATCGACCCCGCGCTCGCCCGGTTA
>SKZB01000494.1 GCA_007127615.1 Phycisphaerales bacterium
CCCCGACCGTGACGGCATCGTCAAAGGAGCCGATCAGACGCAACGCCTGAATCGCTGCAAAGTATGAATCTGAACGGGCAGATTGACAACCAAGGAAAGCTGAGCCGCTCATGCCATCAGATGATCTTTTTACGCCTGATCCGATTTCGCTGTTGCAATATCTTCGCGACCAGATCGACAGAGAGGATTGGAGGAACCTTTGTTCATCGCATGTGTCTGAAGATGAGCAGTTCGTAGTTCAGGAGTTGGACAGGTTATTGATTGATGAGATGACGACGCTTCCGTACTTATCGGTCGATGCGTACGATGCGGTCTGGGCGATGCAACATCGATTCGACTATGTGCCGCAGAATTCGCAAGCAGAAGCCTTGGCCGCCTTTGGAGTGGCGTTGGCGGTGCAAGCCGAGTTTCGTGGCATCGTCGTTGCAGAAAGCGGAGATCGAATCGTGCGTCGGTTGATCGAACTCTGTGACAAAGTGGGTGTCGAAGCGCTGAGCCGCTGCGGCCGGTATTGCGCCTGGCTCGGTGAACATGTCAATGACGGAGCGTATCTGCCGGCGGCACGACTGGCAGGGGCAGTCGTGGTTGTGCTTATCTCCCGCAAAAAAACAGAAGAGGCATTACTGGAATACTCTCAGGCGTATTCCTCGGGCTCGGAATTGGATGCAGATGACGTTCCAGAATGGAAACGGCTTTTCGGGTGAGCAAGGGATGATCAGGGATCGTCGAGCAGTCGTTTTACAGCACCATCCCGGTGATCTGACCTTCGAAGACCAGTTTGCCGTTGACCAGCCCCTGGGTGAGGCAGACGAATCGGCGCGGCCGGAACGACTTCTCCTGCGCGATCATATAGAGCTTGTCGCCGGGCACGACCTGGCCGCGAAAGACAAACTCGTCGCAGCGGGTGAAGCCGACGAATCGGTCCTCCCGGGTTTTCTGGTGGTAGAGGACGCTGCTGAGTTGGGCGACGGCTTCGATCTGAAGGACGCCCGGCAGGAGGGGCCGGCCCGGAATATGGCCGGAAACCCAGAATTCATCTTCGCGCACTTCCTTCACGCCGAGGGCGATGGAGCACGGCTCATCGATCCAGATCACGTGATCGAGATGGCGCATATCCCCCGCCTGCGGATTGATGCGGCCGACTTCATCGGCCGGGACGGCGATCCGGGAGAGGTCGAATTGATCGAGATCGAGCAGGGGTTGGCCGGCCACGCCGTACTCCGTCCGAACGAATCATGGAACGATCGTCAGAGGATGATTCACCAGGGATCATCCGTGCGTGGTGGACAGGATACCGGCTGGGCGCGAAATCACCACTTCAGGGTGCCCGGCGTCATCCCGGGCCGACCGGCACCGCCGCGTTGAAGCGCCGACCTTCTCGTTCGGACCTTCTCGTCAGGACCAATCATCGGGCGTGGATTCACCGGGCGAGCTCACTCATCGCCGCGCAATTCCAGAACCGCGACGCGCACATCCTGACAGATCTTCTTGATCTCCTGCATCGTTTTACGGACACGGGTGCCGGCGGCCTTGTTGCCGCCCTCGGCCTTGCGGATGTCCTCTTCGGCGTCCTGCACCAGCTTTACGAGACGGTCGTACGCTTCCATGATCGGTTCCCTCACAAAGGAGTCGAATGCGGCCGCGGCCGCGGAATGATCCAAGTCAATCGGTCGGTGCGGGGGGAAAACCTGAATCCCGACCCGATTTTCTCACGCGGCATTCTATCGTTTCCCGGCCCAGACGGCCGAAAAATCAACCCCGCGATGATCTGTTTTGATTTTGGCCGGGTTCCTGAACAGGCGGCGGGTTACTGCTCAACCGCCTTGGCCAGTTCGAGTAACGCCTTGAAAGCCGGGTGTTTGGCATCGGCCATCAGTTCGTACATCACCGACAGAACGCCGGTCGTGACGGCCCCGGCGCGCTCCATGCGACGGATGGCGTGGGGGATCTGATCCCGCTGGCCGCAGGAGATCGCATCGCTGCACACGAAACACTGGTACCCCGCCGCGTGCAGGTCCAGCACACTCTGCAAAACGCAGACGTGCGCTTCCACACCGCAGATGATCACGCTCGGCCGCTGCCACGCCTCGAACTGCTGCTGCACCATGTCCACCCACGCGCTGAAACGCGTCTTTTCCACGCGCCGGGACTGATCGGCCATCGCGCCGGTGATCTCCTCCACGGTGCGGCCGAGCCCGCGCGGATAGTGCTCGGTGACCAGATAGGGAATCTCCATCTCGTGGGCGGTGCGGATCAGGATCGCGCTGTTGGCGATGACGCGGTGTCGATCCACGATCGAGGGCATCAAACGTTCCTGAATATCCACCACCAGGAGAGCGGTCTGGTCAGGTTCGAGTCGGGGAATGGGCATGGGCGTTCAGGAATCGGGGGTTGGGGGAGTTGGGGGGGGGTTGGGAGTCGGGAGGTTGTTTTCGTCCATCGGCCGGGAACGGGCCCGCCACTTCCGGGAGGTGACGCCCCCCGCCCCCACCCATCAATCACACGCGCAATTCTTCCGATGCCTGGGTGAGCGCGCCCGCGAACCGCCGACGGATCGGCTCGACCACGTCCTGCACGAACCGGTCGACCTGTTCCGGTGCGCGGCCGACGTACGCCGAGGGATCGAGCACCTCGTCGAAATCGACCGAAGCAAACATCGCTTCCCCGCGCAGGCGTTCGAGCAGATCGTTCGCGCCGGCTTCTTCCTTGACACGCTGCGCGGCCGCCTGGCTGTGCTGGCGGATCACCTCGTGCGCTTCCTGCCGGTCGCCCCCCTGCTGTACCGCGGCCATCAGCATGTTCTCGCTCGCCATGAAGGGCAATTCCGCCATGAGGTTCGCGCGAATGGTGCGCTCGTAGACGACCAGACCGCCGGTCACATTGCGCATGATCTCGAGTACGCCATCCAGCGCGAGGAACGATTCGGGCAGGGCCAGCCGGCGATTCGCCGAGTCGTCGAGGGTGCGCTCCAGCCATTGGGTCGCCGCGGTGTTGAGCGGGTTCTGCGCCATCGCCATTACGAACCGCGCCATCCCCGTCGCCCGTTCGCACCGCATCGGGTTGCGCTTGTACGGCATCGCGGAGGAACCGATCTGATCGGTCTCGAACGGCTCCTCGACTTCCTTGCGGTTGGCGAGCAGGCGCAGGTCGCCGGCGCACTTGTGCACCGCCGCCGCCGCGGTCGCCAGGGCGTTCAGAATCTGGGCATCGACGAGGCGCGGGTAGGTCTGACCGACTACGCTGAAGCGCATCTCCACCGGCCAGTTCATTTTCTCCGCGACCAGTTGATCGAACTCCTCGACCGCGCGGGCATCGCCGTCGAAGAGCGCGAGAAACGACGCCTGCGTGCCGGTCGCGCCGCGCACGCCCTTGAAGCGCAGGGTTTCCAGCCGGTGTTCGATATCTTCCAGGGCGAGCGCAAAATCATACGCCCAGAGCGTCGCCCGCTTGCCGACCGTGGTCGGCTGGGCCGGCTGGTAATGGGTGAACCCGAGCGTGGGCAGGTCCCGGTACTCGATGGCGAAGGTACCCAGCGCATCGATGACCCGCGCCAGCTTGTTCGCGATGATCTGCAGCGAATCGCGCAGCAGGATGAGTTCGGTGTTGCAGTTCACATCCTGACTGGTCATGCCGAGATGGATGATCGGCCGGGCGTTGGGGGCCAGATCGCCGAGCGCATGCACGTGCGCCATGACGTCGTGGCGAAGCTTGCTTTCGTACTCAGCGGCGCGGTCGAAATCGATGTCATCGAGATGCTCGCGCAGTTCCTGAATCTGCGGCTCGGTGATGTTCAGGCCGAGCTCGCGCTGGGCTTCCGCGACGGCGAGCCAGATCCGCCGCCACGTGCTGTGTTTCCGCTGGGCCGACCAGACCTGGCGCATCTCGGCGGAGGCGTAGCGTGATTCGAGGGGTGACTGATAACCGAGGTGCGCGGGCGGGGCGTTCGTCATGGGAAGATTCGAAGCAAGTCTGAGGTCATCGGCACGTTGAGCAGGAAGCAACCCGGCGGGGAACGCCCCGGCCACCGGCGCGTTCCCACCAGGCACCCTCGCATCGTACACTGTTCGCAGACTTTACTCGTGACGCCCCCCGCCCCCCAACGCCGCCCGAGCCGCGATCCCGCTTCTGCGCCGAAGCGGGAGGGCCTCTCCACCGGCCCGCCGCGCATCACGCCCCTGCGCGAACTGCAGCTCATCGAACGGTACCAGCGGGGTGATCCCGAAGCGCTCAGCGAACTGCTGCAGGCCTATCAGCACCGCATCTACAGCATTTGCTACCGCATGGTCCGTGATCCGGATCGGGCCGCCGATCTCACCCAGGACACACTGATCAAGGTGATTGAGCATCTCGACCGTTACGACGGCCGGGCCAGGCTCAGCACCTGGATCATCCGGATTGCGATGAACTGCACCATCAGCCAGCTTCGCAAGGACAAAATCCGCCGCCACGCCGCCTACGATGAGCAGGGCGGCGATCCCGACGGGCCAGACGGCCGGAGGGGCGGAAACGCCGTCCCCGGCCGGGAACTTTCCGGCCGGGAACGCGTCGAACGAACCGAGCGCGACGCTGCGGTCAGCCGGGCGCTGGAACAGCTCGATCCCGACACCCGGGCGCTGCTGATTCTTCGCGATATGCAGGACCTCGACTACGAGCAGATCGCCGCGGTGCTCGATATTCCGCTCGGGACGGTGAAGTCCCGGCTGTTCCGCGCCCGCGGGCAACTGCGGAGCTGTCTGAGTGAAACCATTGACCCGGAGTGACTTTTCCTTCCCGATCAATCGGCCGACCGTTTCGATCCGACTGATTATTCCGTCCCGATGACCGCTCGATCCCACCTGATCCACACTCATGTTCGACCGTTACGACGAATCTGAACTGCTCGACCTGATCGAAGACCGCCTTTCCGAAGAGGAAGCGGCTTCGCTGTGGCAGCGCCTTGAGGACGATCCCGAAGCGCTGGCGCTGATCAAATCGATGCGCGCGGACCGTGATCGCCTCCGGTCCGAACCCGAGCCGGAGATGCCGGCCGACCTGGTCAACGACCTCGAATCACGCCTGGCCCGCCCGATGCTGATGGATGCCCTGCGCGGCGGGGAGAGCCCGGCCGCAACGACGCCGACCGCCGCCCGCGCGGGAGGCCGTCCATCCCCCCGCCGTTCCCGCGACTGGGCGCGACCGCTGGTCCGAACCGCGATTGCGGCCGGACTGCTGCTCGTCCTCGGCGGGGGCGTGATGATCGGCTGGCTGCTGCGCACCGGTCCCGCGGGCGAGATGTTCGCCGGCCGGTCGACACCGCCGGAGGCGTTGTCCCTTCACGAGACGCCCCGTGAACGCACGCAACAGGAACAGGACCTCATCGACGCCGCCCGTGATCGTCTCGGGTCGGCCCGGCTTCTCGAGGAGTCC
>SKZB01000383.1 GCA_007127615.1 Phycisphaerales bacterium
GGCCCGACTCGATCGCTTCGAGCAGATCGTTTTCATCGACGATCCCGCCGCGGGCGGCGTTGACCACGAGCAGCCCGGGGCGGGCCTTCGCGAACTGCGCCTTGCTCAGCATGCCGGAGGTCGCGTCGTTCTTCGGCACGTGGAAGGTGACGATGTCGATCTGCTCGATTATCTCCTCGAACGAGCCGGCCATGCGGACCTGACCATCCAGCGCCGTTTCGGCGTTGTAGTAGGGATCGAAGCCGATGACCTTCATGCCGAAGGCGAGAGCGCGGCTGGCCATCGTCTGGCCGATGCGTCCCATCCCGACCACGCCGAGGGTCTTGCCGTGGAGCTGGGTGCCGACGAACTTCTTTCGGTCCCAGCCGCCCCGGGCCATCGTCATGTGGGCCGGTCCGAGGTTCCGGGCGAGCCCGATCATGAGGGCAAAGGCCTGTTCGGCGGTGGTGATGGTGCTGGCGGCGGCGGAGTTCATGACCACGATGCCGTACTTCGTGGCCGTGGGGAGGTCGATGTTGTCCACCCCGACGCCCGCCCGGGCGATCCCGCGGAGCCGGCAGGGTGAGCCGTTCTGACACGCTTCGAGCACATCGGCGGTGATCTGGACGGCCGAGCGGACCACGACACCATCGTGCAATCGAAGCGCGTCAATAAGATCGGGGCCCTCGAGTCCGGTCTGCTCGGTGACCTCACACTGTCCATTCTGGCGGAGAAACTCGGCTCCCTCGGGAGCGAGACGGTCTGCAATAAGGATTTTCATGAGCCCCATGTCCTACCGCTCGAGGGCGTGCGTGTCCAGTTTCCGGCGGGATTTGTCAGCGTTTTTTTCGGCTCCTCCTCCCCTGCCCGCGGAAGTTTGCACGAACGCGCGACCTCGTGCTACAATCCGCCATTCAACCCAATCCGCGAAATAGACGAGTGTGAATGCGATGACGATTACGGCAGAGAAGAAAACAGGACTGATTCAGGACCACCGCCGGCACGAATCCGACAGTGGTTCACCGGAAATTCAGATCGCGATCCTCACCGACAGGATCGCGCACCTGACCGAGCATCTCAAGGACCACAAGCACGATTACGCCTCGCGCCGCGGTCTGGTCATGATGGTCGGAAAGCGGAACCGTCTGCTGCGCTACCTGGCGCGGACGAACCGTGACACCTACCTGAATCTCATCAAGAAACTCGGCCTGCGGAAGTAAGGCGTATTTTCTGCCGCTGCCGCATGTTCAGCGGCAGTGGGCCGGCCGCAGTCGGTGCGTGTTGCGGCGGACGCCCTGCCTGGTGGCGTCGCCTCTCTCCATTCTGACGGACTGTGTCCGGCCTTCTGCCTCTTGCGTGCGGAACGGCGGCTTCAGTGGTGCGCGTGAGAATTGACGCGCACCTGCAAAGTTCAGTCTGATGACAGAGAGGCAAACGAATGAAGCATATTGTTGTTGAACGAGAAATCGGCGGGCGGATCATGCGGTTCGAAACCGGCAAGGTCGCCAAGCTCGCCACCGGCGCCATCTGGGCCAGCTACGGTGAATCCACCGTCCTCTGCACCGCGATGCGGGCCGATCCCCGGCCGGGTCTGGACTTCTTTCCCCTCCAGGCCGACTACCGCGAGAAGCTCTCCGCCGGCGGGAAGTTCCCCGGCGGATTCCGGAAGCGCGAAGGGGCGCCGAACGAGAAGGAAATCCTCACCATGCGGTTGATGGACCGGCCGATCCGGCCGCTCTTCCCCGACGGCTTTATCGACGAGATCCAGCTTCAGGCATGGGTGATGAGCCACGACGGTCAGAACGACACCGATATCCTCGCCTGTACCGGCGCGTCGGCGGCGCTGATGGTGACCGACGCCCCGTTCGAGGGCCCCGTCGCCACCGTGCGCATCGGCCGCATCGTGACCGACGACGGCGAGCAGTTCGTTCTCAACCCGACGCACTCTCAGATGGAGTACTCCGATCTCGATCTGGTTCTCTCCGGCCACAGTGACGGCGTGAACATGATCGAAGTCGGCGCGGCGGAAGTGCCCGATCAGGATGTCCTGGCGGCCATCAAGTTCGGCTACGAGGAAGGCATCCGGCCGATTCTCGAAATGCAGAATGAACTGATGGAGAAGGCCGGCACCACCGAAAAGCGCACGGGCGAGCTGTCCCTGCCCGCGGAGGATGTGGTCGACATCGTCAAGGGGTACGAAGCGGAGCTGAAGGCCGCCCGCCAGATCAAGGGCAAGCACGAGCGCGGCGATGCCGTCGATGCAATTCGCAGGAAGATGCTCGAAGAGAACTTCACCGTTCCCGAAGGCGTGCCCTACTCCGAGCACATGAAGGCCGAGAAGCGCCGCGGCGATGCGAAGGAAGCATTCCGCCGACTGGAGAAGAAGGTCTGCCAGAACCTCATCAAGGAAGAGGGCATTCGCGCCGACGGCCGCGACTTCAAGACGATCCGGCCGCTCGAATTGGAAACCGGCATCCTCGCCCGCACCCACGGTTCGGCGCTCTTTCAGCGCGGCGAGACGCAGTCGATCGTCACCTGCACGCTCGGCACCGCCCGCGCGGAGCAGATCGTGGACGGCCTGATGCCGGAGTACGCCAAGAAGTTCTACCTGCATTACAACTTCCCGCCGTTCTGCGTCGGTGAAGCCGGCCGCATCATGGGACCGGGCCGCCGCGAGATCGGTCACGGCGCGCTCGCGGAGCGATCCCTGCTCGGCATTCTGCCGGACCTCGATGAGTTTCCCTACACCGTTCGCATCGTCAGCGACATCACCGAATCCAACGGTTCGAGTTCGATGGCCTCGGTCTGCGGCGGGTGTCTGGCGATGATGGACGCCGGGGTGCCGATCAAGGCGACCTGCGCGGGCATCTCCGTCGGGCGCTTCACCCAGGAAGACGGCACCGTCATTCACGTCACGGACATTCTCGGCGAGGAAGACTTCTTCGGCGAGATGGACTTCAAGGTCTCCGGCACCCGTGACGGCATCACCGGTATCCAGCTCGACCTCAAGGCCCGCGGACTCTGGTTTGAAGAGATCGAGCAGATCTTCGTACAGGCGCAGGAAGGTCGTCTGCACCTGATCGAGGAGATGGAGAAGGTCATCCCCGCACCGCGTTCGGAAATGTCCAAACACGCGCCGCGGATCATCACCGTCATCGTCGATCCGGAGAAGATCGGCAAGATCATCGGCCCCGGCGGCAAGACGATCCGCTCCATTCAGGAGCGCACCGGCGCGACCATCGATGTCGAGAACGACGGCACGGTCTACATCGCCGCCACCGACGGCGAAGCGGGCGAGATGGCCCGGGCCGAAATCGAAGCGCTCGGCGCGGAGATCAAGGTCGGTTCGGTCTACGAGGGCAAGGTCGTTTCCACCAAGGAATTCGGCGCGTTCGTCGAAATCGCGCCGGGCACCGACGGCATGTGCCACATCTCCGAACTCGCCGACGGTTTCGTCAAGAACGTCTCCGACGTGGTGAAGATCGGCGACACGATCAGGGTGAAGGTCATCAACGTCGATGACAACGGCCGCATCAAGCTGAGCCGCAAGGCGCTGCTTACCGAGGGGGAAGGTGGCGGCAAGGAAGCAAGCCAATCCGGCGGTCAAAAGGGCGGCAAGCCCGATCGCAAGCCGGTCAGCACTTGATCAATCCCGGCTGACAAGCAAACTCTCATTACACAACGTGCAGCGCTTCGGCGCTGCACGTTTTTTTATGCTGGCCATACTTGACCCGTTCGACGCGCATCACACCGTGCGGCGGACGTGTTTCGATCTACTCCGGCGTTGGGGGCTCGAGCATGGTGCGGACGGCTTTGACCACGCCGTCGATGGTGGCCGGGTCGGCGCGGTGGCCGAAGTAGAAGCCGTGGTGCTGGCCGGGGAAGAGCCGCCAGGTCACATCGAGGCCGGCCGCCCGCATGCGGGGCAGCAGCAGGTCGTGGTTGAGCGCGTGGAGCGCATGCACATCGCCGTGAAGGATCAACAGCGGACAAGCGACGGTGCGCAGCTTGGCGTCGGTGCGGGCTTTCAGTTCGGGGGTGAAGTAGGCGGCGGGGTTCGCCATCATTTTCAGCCGCGGGCCGTACTCGCTGGTGGTGAGCATGCCGGTGTAGATGACGGTGGCGGGCTCACCGAGGATTGCGGCCTGAAGGGGCGTCAGCGAGGCGAGCTCAAGGGCGATGTTGCCGCCGCCGCTGCCGCCGAAGACCGCGACGCGGTGTGGATCGACGTAAGGCAACTTCTTGACGGCCTGGATGACAGCCAGGGCGTCGAGGATCGGCTCGCGGGACTGCACGTCCTCGTCGTAGCTGCGGAACGTGGCGGCGACGACGACGTAGCCGGCTTGCAACAACCGCGTACGCACCGGGCCGCTGATCAATCCATCCCGCAACTTCTGATCATTGAAACGGTGCAGGCCGCCGTGGACGGTGACGATGGCGGGGAAGGGGCCGTCGCCCGCGGGTTTGCGCAGGTACGCGCGGGCCGCGACGCCATCGAGCGTAGTTGGCTCGATCAATTGCAGCGGTGAATCTTCGAGCGACACCTGTGCGGGCGCTGTGATCCAACGTTCGCCCGCACCGTCGCCGGTGATGCCGGCGTCGCGGCCTGCCTCGCCGGGCCCCGCATCGTCGCGGCCGTGGCGCTGGGCATGCAGTTCGCGGGCGCGCTCAAGATAAGCCCGCTCGTCGGCGGTGAGCGCGTCGCCCTGCATGTCGCGGCGGTGGAGTTCGCGGGCGCGATCGAAGTCGATTTCCTGCGGGGGCTGCTCTTGGTCGGCAGCGATCAGCGGGATGAGCAGCACGAGCCAGGCAACGGTGCAGATCAGGATCACGCGACGTGTCGAAAGCTGTGCCATGGCTCTGAAGATACCATGACAACATGCAAAGTAGAACAGGGGCCCGGCGGCAACTCATGCGTCATGACTTACTCGGTATGCTGACTGGGGCCCCGTATTCGCGCGGACGACGGCACGTGCGCACGTCCGGGAAACTCCGGGAGGGTCGACCACGTCGGGCCACCCGTGACAACTGAATCCTGGCTTCCGCTCGTCAAATCCGTGCTCGCGTTGATCTTCTTTCGCCGCGCGAAGGTCAACGGGCGCAACGCAGACGACACACATACACACACAGACCGGAACAGATCATCGCGAAGCTGTGTGAGGCCGACGCCATGCCCGGCAGGCGCAGGGGCTCATGCTGCCGGACATGCGGCCGGAGAGATCAGAAACGTAAGACAGCGGATCGGTTATCGTTGCTCTTTGAGATGTCGCAATGCGGCCGCGAACTCGCCACTGCATCGACCACTGCGATCGCACAGTACGCGCACCTCCTCCAGCGAGAGAGCCGGGTAGTCCTGAAGCAGCGGATTGCCGA
>SKZB01000490.1 GCA_007127615.1 Phycisphaerales bacterium
CGACGCGAAGGCGGGGGGGAGATCCTGACCGCGCCGAACACGTTGCGGTGATGGCCGTCCGGGTGGCCGGTCGATGAACGAGCGAATCGGGAGCGAACCCCGCGGAGGAAGATCCGTGGGGTCGTTCAAGGGTGGTGATCGTGCGCCATGGACCCGCCCCGAACGGCCTCAGACGTTTCCGTCCTTCTCCGCGAGATGCCGAATCATGTCGAGACACCGATTGGCGTAACCCACTTCGTTGTCGTACCACGCGACGATTTTGAAAAAGCGGTCGTTCAATTCGATGCCCGCGCCGGCGTCGTAGATGGACGAATGGGGATCGCCGATGAAATCGCTGGAGACGACCTGATCTTCGGTGTACGCAAGGACGTTCTGCATCGGGCCTTCCGACGCGGCTTTCATCGCCGCGCTGATGTCCTTGAGCGAAGTTGATTTCTTCGTGCGGAAGGTCAGGTCGACGCAGGAGACATCCGCCGTCGGCACGCGGAAGCTCATGCCGGTCAGTTTGCCCTTGAGCTCGGGAATGCAGAGTCCGACCGCCTTGGCCGCGCCGGTCGAGGCCGGGATGATGTTCATGTAGGCGTTCCGCCCGCCGCGCCAGTCCTTTCGGCTCGGGCCGTCCTGCGTGGGCTGGGTGGCGGTCACGGCGTGGACGGTCGTCATCAGACCTTCATCGAGACCGAATTCATCGTTGATGACCTTTGCCACCGGCGCGAGGCAGTTCGTCGTGCACGAGGCGTTGGAAATGATCCGATCCTTCGTATCGTACGACTCATGGTTCACTTTGTAGGCGAACGTCGGCACCTGATCGGTGGATTTGGTCGGCGCCGAGATGACCACGCGCTCGGCGCCGGCTTCGAGGTGCTTCTTCGAGCCGTCGTAGTCCGTGAACAGGCCGGTTGATTCGAGAATGTACGCCGCGCCGAGTTCGCCCCAGCCGAGGGCCGCCGGATCACGTTCGCTCCTGCAGACGGTCTTCTTTCCCTCGCAGCAGATGGTTGCGCCTTCCACGGTGACTTCATGATCAAACCGGCCGTGTACGGTGTCGTACCGCAGCAGGTAGCCGAGCGAATCCGCATCGACGAGATCGTTGATGCCGACGATGTCGAATCCGCCGCGACGGACCGCCGCGCGGTACACGAGCCGTCCGATTCGACCGAAACCATTGATGCCGACTGTGATCGCCATGGCGTGGAAAGTCCTCCGTGATCGTTATGGGGGGTGAAGGTGGGCCGGTGCGGGCCAGTTCCGGTGGCGGGCGCCGAACCGTCATCCTACGCTGCGATGGTGCGTCCGACAAACGCACCCGGCCGCGAGCCGGGTGAACTACTCGCCGGCCCGCTCGCCGGCCCGCTCGCCGGCCCGTGGTTCGGTCCGGGTCTTCTCAAGTTCACGTTCGAGCCGGCGCACGCGCCGGCTCAACTCGTACAAGTCCATCCCCGCCAAGGCGTTGCGCTTGGCGATATCGAGCGGAACCGACGGCGCGCCGCCGATCTTACTGCCCGCGGGAATGTCGCGGGTCATGGCGGTTCGGGCCATGGCCTGGACGCCGTCGCCGATCTTGAGATGCCCGGTTACGCCGACCTGCCCGCCGAGAACGACGTAGTCGCCCACATCGACCGAGCCGGAAATGCCCACGAAGGAGACGAAGAGACAGTGTTTGCCGATACGCGTCCCGTGTCCGATCGAAATCAGATCGGCGAACTTCGTGCCTTCGCCGATGCGGGTCTCGCCCATCGCGGCCCGTTCGATCGCGCAGCCGCCGCCGAGCTCGACATCGTCCTCGATGACCACGATCCCGGCCTGGGGGATCTTGTGGTGCGCGCCCTGATGGGTCGCGTAGCCGAAGCCGTCCTGTCCGATGACCGTGCTGGAGTGAAGCGTGACGCGGTTGCCGATGACGCACCGGTCGTAGACGGTGACGTTGGGATGGAGGATGCAGTCATCGCCGATGACCGCTTCGGGGCCGATGTACACACCCGGGTAGATTGCGCAGCGACGACCGATCTTCGCGTCGTGTTCCACCACCGCAAAGGGGTGGATCGTCGTGCCCTCACCGACGACCGCATCGGGGTGCACGGCGGCCCGGGCGCTGATCGATGCATCCTTCCGGTCCGTCAGCTCACCGATCGGAGCCGGGTGGGGCCGGTGGCCGTGCAGCGCGATCATGGCGTTGCGGAAAGCGAAATAGGGATCATCGGCGACCAGCCGGTTCAAGCCGTCGGGACAGGGGGTCCGGGGCCCAACGAGCACGGCGGCGGCGGCGGTCTCGTCGAGATGACGCGCATATTTCCGGTTCGCCACAAATGCGACCTCGTCCGGGCCGGCACGGTCGATCGGCGCGCAGCCGACCACCTCAATCGACGCATCGCCGTGCAATGTTGCGCCGATCCGATCGGCCAGTTCCCTGAGCGTCATCTTTTTCATGCTCAAGGGAAACTAGCCCAGCCGAGCGCGGGGGTCAACGCGGCTCCGGCTCCGCCTTGCTTGTGAGCCCTTCCCGCGGCCGGTATCCTCCCTCCATTCCATGTCCGATGCGACGACCATTCGAACGGCAGGCCGGTTCCCGCGCCATCTTCTTATCGAGGGCGGTTTTCGTGCCGCGTGGCTGATCGGCCTGGTGCTCTGCGTGCTCGTATGCTCCACCGCGCACGCCCAACCCATCCGCGGAGATCAGGCCGACCTCGTCGATCGCCCCATCTCGGACATCGTCGTCGACGGTCTGGAACGGGTCGAGCGGCGACTGGTCGAGAACAACCTTCGCGCGTCCATCGGCGATCCGTACGATCCGGCGGCGGTGCGGAACGATGTGAATCGGCTGTATCAGCTCGGCCGCTTCTCCCGGGTGACGGCCGAGGCGGAACTGATGAACGACGGCACGGTGCGCGTGATCTACCGGGTGGAGGAGCAGCAACTGATTGCGGAGATCCAGGTGGTCGGCAACTCGCTGATCTCCGACCAGGAGATTCGCTCGATCGTGCCCCTCTTTCCCGGCGGACCGCGGGATGACTACCTGATCGAAACCGCGGTTCTGAATATTGAAGACATCTACCGACGCCGCGGGCACTATCTGACTTCGGTGGATATTGACCGGGCTGAACTCGAAGAGTCCGGCCTGCTCATCTTCCGTGTGATCGAAGGTCCCCGCACCCGCATTCGCGCGATCGATTTCGAAGGCAACGAGGCCTTCACCAACGATCAGCTTCAATCCCGGATCGAGACGCGTACCGCGCTCGTCCTGCTCCGTCGGGGCGAGCTTGATGAGGAACGGCTCATCGACGATGTGGCCGCGTTGAATCGCTACTACCGCGACCGCGGCTTCCTCGCGGTCCGCGTGGACCGGCGGGTCGAACTCAGCCCGGACAGCCGCGAAGCCAAGGTCATCTTTGTCGTGGATGAGGGTGATCCCTACACACTGCGCTCGGTCCGCGCGGAACAGCGCCGTGACGGCGCTCCGCTGGAGATCTTTACCCCGGAGCAGATCCAGGCCATGATCGAGATCAAGCCGGGTGATGTGTACCGGGGGGATCTGATCCGGCGCTCCATCGAGGTGATCGAGGACGCCTACGGCCGGCTCGGCCGGGTGGACGTGCGCATTGACCGGGAAGATCTCATGACCGCCGACGGACGGCAGGTCGACCTGCTGCTGGTGATCGATGAAGGCCAGCGCGCGACCACCGGCATGGTCAACATCCAGGGGAACTTTCTCACGAAGGACAAGGTGATCCGGCGTCAGGTCCGGTTGCAGCCGGGGCGTCCGCTGGATGCAACGGAGATCGTCCGCTCCAACCGGCGGTTGCGTGATACCCGGCTCTTCAATGACGTGCGGATCACCGTTCAGGAGCCGCGCGATGAGGACGAAGAGGTCCGCGACGTTCTGGTCGAGATCAAGGAACGCAACACCGGCTCGCTCGGCTTCGGGTTGGCGGTCGGATCGGACGCGGGCTTGTTCGGTGAGATCTCGTTGTCGCAGGACAACTTCGATATCGCCGACTGGCCCGAGACGTGGGGTGAGATGTTTCGCGGGCGCGCTTTCCGCGGGGCCGGCCAACGGTTCAACATGACGCTCCGTCCCGGCAACGAGCTCTTTCAGTATTCCGCCAGCCTCACCGAACCGAACCTCTTCGAAACGGATTACTCGCTTCGGGTGTCCGGGTCGTTTCTCCAGCGTCAGTTCCGACGCTACGACGAAGAGCGGATCACCGGCTCGGTGGCCCTCGGTCGGCAGTTCGGCGATGTCTGGAGCGGGCAGATTCGAACCCGATTTGATCGAGTTCGCCTGTCGAGTATCTCCTCCAATGCGCCGACCGCGATCTTTGATGACGCCGGGCCGGACCTGCTGACGACCGCCGGCTTGTCCCTGACGCGAACCACGATCACGACGATCAGCCGCCCCGGACGCGGTAGTCGTTTTTCCGTCGGTTACGACCGGGTCGGCGCGCTCGGCGGCGATTTTCAGTTCAACCGGGTCACCGGTGACTACACCGTGTTCTTTACGCTGGACGAGGACTTCCTCGGCCGAAAGTCCACCCTGCGGCTCAACACGGATGTCGGATACATTTTCGGCGGGGACTCGCCGCCGACCTACGAGCGATTCTACCGGGGCGGCCGCACGTTCCGCGGCTTCCGATTTCGTGAGATCAGTCCGAAGGGCATTCGCGCGGATAACGACGAGCCCAGCGACGACCCCATCGGCGGGACGTGGATGTTCTTCGCCGGAGCGCAGTATGAATTCCCAATTTTCGGCGAGGCGATTACCGGCGTGTTCTTCGTGGACAGCGGCACGGTGACCGACTCCGTCGGGTTCGACGACTACCGGGTGTCACTCGGAACGGGGCTCCGGCTGTATATCCCGCAGTTCGGCCCCGTGCCGATCGCCTTCGACTTCGCCTTTCCGGTCATGAAGCAGGACGAAGACGAGACGCAGGTCCTCAGCTTCAGCGCGGAACTGCCCTTCTGACCGCCCCCGACGGTCAGAATATGGCCATCGAACGGAATGATCGAATGACGAATCTGTCTTTCTGATCACGAGAGCAACCGAGCTTCGGCCACTATACTGGTGGCAATCCTGCGACCGAGCAAGACCAGGGAAACCGATCGCATCACTTCACGCACGTACCAAGGGCCAGCCAAGGGCCAGGAACCCGGAGTCACTTCTGATGAAAACGAACTGGACCATCAACGGACCGACGATCCTCATGCTGCTCATTCTGATGGCGGCGTTGGGCTACCAGGCGGGAGCCGAGCGGGTCGAGGTGAGAAAGCAGCCCGCCGTGGTCGCCACCATCGACATCACCAAGGTCATGGAAGGGCTGGAGCAGCGCAGCAATGCCGAAATCAAGCTCGACC
>SKZB01000358.1 GCA_007127615.1 Phycisphaerales bacterium
ACCCTGCTCGTCGGCCCCCTCGCCTACGCGGCGCTCGTTCTCGCGCTGCGCATCTCCGGCAAGCGCACCCTCGCGAAGATGAACGCCTTCGACCTCGTCGTGACCGTCGCGCTCGGCTCCACGCTCGCCAACATTTTGCTCAACAAGGAGGTCGCCCTCGTCGAAGGCGCGGTCGCACTGGCGGTACTCGTGGGATTGCAGTTCCTCGTCGCCTGGCTGAGCGTGCGCATCGCCTGGCTCCGAAGGATCGTGCGCTCCGAACCGACACTTCTGCTCCACCACGGTGAACTGTTGCGCGATGCGATGAAAGCGCAGCGCGTCACCGAAGACGAAATGCAGGCCGCGATCCGGAAGGCCGGCCTGATGGACGCCCAACGGGCCGCATCGGTCGTCCTCGAAAGTGACGGAACCTTCAGCGTCAGCTCCGCCGGGGCGACAGACGTGTAGCGGTGCGGAGATACCGTCGTCCCCGCGCAGGCGGGGACCCAACGGGGGCGCGGGACGGTTTGTGCGCGCAAGTGGATTCCCGCCTCCGCGGGAATGACGAGGGTGCGCGCGGGAATGACGGGTGAGTGTGCGCGGGAATGACGAACCGCCGACCCGCGACCGCGCACTTTTCCTCTTGCCGCGTCTCTGGCCGTTACGCCAGCGGCGATGAGTACTCCGGCTGATCGTGCAATCCCATCTTGCGCAGCCAGCGGAAGTGGGAGGCGATACCGGCGCGGAACGTGCGGTGTTCGTGGTAAGCCACATCGTACTCGCGGCAGGTGGCTTCGACGATCTTCGACAACGCGGGGTAGTTGATGTGGCTGATGCGCGGGAAGAGGTGGTGCTCGATCTGATAGTTCAGCCCGCCCATGAGCCATGCGCCGAGTCTGCTGTTGCGCGCGAAGTCGACGGTGCTCTCGACCTGATGAATCGCCCAGGCGTTCTCGACGAGGTTCTCCTCGGTCGGTTCGATGAACGAGGCCTCTTCGACGGTGTGGGCGAGTTGGAAGACAACGCTGAGCGTGATACCGGTAAACAGCGCGGCGACGCCGTAGAAGAGGAGCACGATCCACCACGGGTGGAAGAGCATGGGGATGCCGAGGGCGAGAACGAGGAAGAGCAGCTTGCCGCCGAGGAAGACGAGAAGATCCCAGCGTTTGGGGCGCGGGATGGGGTGGTCGCCTATTCTCTTGTGGATGACGTCGCGGTAGTCGCCGAAGATCTGCCAGCGGATCGCCATGAAGCCGTAGAGCAGCCACATGTAGTAGTGTTGTCCGCGGTGGATGGCGCGGCGTTTCTGGAAGGGCGTGATGCGGGCGAGCGCGCCGATGTCAACGTCGGTATCGTGGCCGGTGATGTTGACGTAAGTGTGATGGAGGACGTTGTGGCGGTGGTGCCAGACGTACGAACTGCCGCCGATCAGGTCGAGGGTCATGGCCATGAGGCGATTGACCCAGTTGCGGTCGGAGAAGGCGTTGTGTCCGCCGTCGTGCTGCACGTTCAGTCCGATGCCGGCGGTGGTCAAGCCGAGGATGATCGCAAGGGGGAGGGCCTGCCACCAGGTCTGGGCGATGAAGACGAGAAGAACGTAGAAGCCGACGAAGCCGGTGAGAAGGATCACGGTCTTGAGGTAGAGCTGCGGGCAGTCACGGCGCGGCTTGCCGGTCTCTTCGAAGTAGGCGTCAACGCGCCGGCGCAGTTCGGCCTGGAAGCCGCTGCGGCCGGTGAACTTCGGATGCAGCATGTCCCGCCGCCGTGGGTTGGACTCGGGAAGTGAGTTGGATTCGGAGAAAACGGTCATGGTGGTGAGTTCTGAGATCCGGCCGGGGTAATGGGCGCGCGATCGCCGCCATGCTTCGCCCCGGCGGGGCAAAGCATGGCGGCCGAGACGCGATCGATCTCTCTTGGATTGAGCAGAAAATCGATCTCAGTAGTGCGATTCAGTCGTGCTGAGTCGCGGATTATCGCAGGCGATCACGATCACGGTCACGGTCACGATCACGATCACGGTCACGGGCACGGGCACGATTGCCCTCGGAGTCGGACTGGATGTTCTCAACAACGATTGCCTTGATATCGTTACATTCCAGTTCACGACCCGAAACGCGCACGCTCTGACCGATCATCTTCATGGCCCGCTGGACGGTTTCGTTGATCTGTTCATCACCGCTCAACTGATACTGGCCATCGCGATCCCAATCCCGATCCTGGTCTTGATCGTGATCATCGCTGCCCCGCTGACCGGGCCGCTGGCCTGGCCGCTGGCCGTCCTGACCGCTCTGGCCGCTCTGGCCGTTCTGGCCATCACGGTTCACATACCGCTGAATCTGCTGCGCGGCGCGGCGGGCTTCCTGCTGCGCATCCTGCTGCGAGGCGCCGGCACGCGTGAACTCCTGCTGGAGCATCTGCTGAAGTTCCTGCTGGCTGGGCTGTTCGCGCTGGATGCGCTGAGCGAGCTGCTCGGCACGTTCTTCATCGATGTCAAGCCGATCGAAGGACTGCTCGAGCTGCCGCTTGATCATCTGCGTCTGCTGCTGCTGCTGGCCGCTCTGCTGACCATGCTGCTGGCCGCCCTGCTGGCCGGGTCGCCCGTGCTGTTGGCCGGAGCGCGTTCCCCGGCCCATGCCATCGTCTTCGCTGCCGAGGATAATGTAGATGTCCTGGGTGTCGGGCAGAATTCTGCGATCGCGCATGACGACCAGCGCAACCGGACCGCCGGTGGATTCTCCGTTGAATGCATCGGAATCGGTGTTCTTTCGGTCCTCGTCACTCGCTTTCATGAAGGTATGAAGGTCGACAATCTTGCCTTCAAGCGTCTTCATATCCCGGTCCTGCTGCTGCTGTGCAGGCCGATCTGACGTCCTTTGCGGTCCGGACTGCATGGCTGCGGCCGCGAGGAGGGAAGTCCCCAGCGCGCAGGTCACAATGATTGAAGTAGTACGTAACATGTCTGACTCCTTTTGGTTGGTTCCTTAAGAACCGTTTTGGTAACTGGCCGGTGGGTGAGCCCCGATACCTGCCGTTTCGACGGGGAAACTGGACAGGCACCGAGGGGGAAACAGGGTCCGAGGGAACATGGAACAGGCACCTGCTTACATTTCTGGCTGCAGCCGGTGCGCCGACATCGCAGCATCACCCCGTGTCGCTTCTCATGAGCTTCTTTTCGTCAACCTGGTTGTTTACTCGAAATCACGTGCCTCCTTTCCGATACTCTCTCCCTGATGCGTATTCAGGGGCGCGGCGATTGCGATCAATCGGAGTCTCTCTTTCTCGCTCACTCTCTCTCATCGCTCCGCGCTCAAGTGGTATCGCATCCCTGCGGTGCGGCAAGTTCGTCGGGAACGGCCGCCAAAAACGAAAAACCGACCGGGTTCTGCACAAAGAAGTGCGAAACCAGGTCGGTTTACTCATCAACTGGCTGTTCGCTCGAAATCCGGGTTCCGCGAGAATTCCGGAGTTCCGGGGGGCGAGCGAACGGCCCTTTGATTCATCTACCGTTGCAGAAAATTATCTGCAGTGTCAACAATGCTTCCTGCAGGGTTTTCTTCCGCGATCTCCCACAAGCGTATACCCTTAAATTGGGAAAGCAAGTGATTCGCTCAATTCATTCGATGTTATGCGCATCCATCTTTCGCACCCCCGGAACGTCCCCAAACTTTTCGGGATCTTCGGGAGATCGCAGGAGTTCGACGGAGGGGCGAAAGGGAGGCAGTGGCGCGATTCACCGGCACGTTCATCCATCGACTCGGTGCTCGAGACCAGGGTGGTTCAGGAAGCCGGCGATCGACCGGCCACACGCTAACCCGCTTCGATCCTCTCCGCGTGCTTGCTCGGCTCGACGCGCCGGCCCCGCCTTTCCGCCCAGGCGCAGGTAAACTCGGCCCCGAGAAGGAAGATCATGGTTGAGAAGTAGACCCAAAGCAGCATCAGTATCAGCCCGCCCGCAGCGCCGTAGGCCCCCGCGATACCCGCCCAGCCGAGGTAGATTCCCAGGCCGAACTTGCCGAGGACGAACAGCACCGCCGTCGTTGCCGCGCCGAGCCACACATCGCGCCATGCGATGCGGATGTCGGGCAGGTATTTGAAGACCATCGCGAAGAGCAGCATGATGACCAGCGCGGAGAGGAGCATTTCGACGGCCTGGAACGCCACCGGCGGAATCGGAAGCGCTTTCTGCGCTTCCTCGCCGAGCCCGGCGAGGACCGAGCCGGCGATCAGGGAGGCGATGAGCAGCGCGGCGATCACAAGCACCAGCAGGAAGGCCAGCCCGCGATCGCGCAGCACCGACAGGATCATCCGGCCCGGCTTCGGCTTGACCTGAAAGGTTGTGTTCAGCGCTCCCTTGAGCTGGCTGAAGACCACGGTCGCGCTGATGAGCAGCGCGCCGATGCCGACGATCAGACCGATCGTTCCCTGGCCGGTCTCCGCGGCATTGGCGATCACGGTTTGGAGCAACTGCGCCACTTCCTCGTCCAATGCGCCCTCAACCCGCTCGACAATCTCACCCTTCACCGCCTGCTCGCCCCAGATGAGGCCGGCGATGCTGATGACGATGATGAGGATCGGGCCGAGCGAGAAGATTGTGAAGAACGCGATTGCCGCCGCCATTCGCGGGTCTTTGTGGGCGATGAAGTCCCTGCCGGTTCGCTTGAGCGTGCCCCAGACCGATTGCTGAGCCATGACGGTATCTCCTGCTGTGGGGTGCCCTGACTGGTTGGTATTGCGCGCGAGTGTGGGCCGGAGAGAGCAGAGGACTGGGGACGACTCGCTCCCATGATCAAAAAACAAAAAAGCCGACGTGGTTCTTCACCCCGGAGGGCGAAAGACCACGTCGGCTTACTCTTCAACAAACGTTCCGGTGAAGCCGGCCCGTCCTTTGCAAAGTCATCCGAGAGCGGAGCCGATGGTTTCCGGTACGGACTCCGCTGACATCTTTACTGTAGCCGCGGCCGGCAAACAAGCAACATCAATCCCCGGCGAATCATCGACGCGCGGCGGTCCCGGCACGAGCTGCAATGGTCCTCAACCGGTGTTGCCGGCATCAGGACCCACCTGACGGCCCCACCTGGAGAATGGTCCCCGGCGGCCTGCGAAAGTGCGAACCATACCCGGCGCGGCCTCGGAACTGGTGATCCCGGGATGTGACCACCGCGCGCGACGGCATGCCGCCGCGCGGAAGGTACGAAGCATCCGGCACGAGAGTCGGTGACGCCCCACCCTCCCCGATTCTTCCCGCTCCACCCGATCATCATCGGCCGCCGGACAAAGTCTTTTCCGGTCGAACGTATCTCGGGTCACGGACGGCGCCGCACCCGCCGGCCATCCTCGACGCCGTCACCGGGGTGAATGATGATCTG
>SKZB01000432.1 GCA_007127615.1 Phycisphaerales bacterium
CGCTTTCGCCGTAGACGAGGTGCAGCACATTGTCACCATCGACCGCCAGCTTCGGCGCGTCGGCGTGGCCGGAGCGTTGCTGCACCACGCGCGGCTCATCAAATGAATCGCCGCGATCGGTTGATCGGGTGAAGCGAATGTCGGCCTGATCGTCCTCGCCGACGGTCCACGCCAGGTAAACCGTCCCGTCACGGCCCAGCGCAAGTGACGGGCCGCGCGCGGGGTTCGTGCCTCTTTCGCCGGTGATGTGCGCGGGGTCGGAGAAGGATTCACCGCCATCGGTCGAGCGGCTGAACCAGAGGTTGCCTTCGTACTCGGTCCATGCCGCGTAGAGCGTGCCGTCATTGGCGCGAACGAGGTCGTAGCTGCCGTTATGCCAGGAGCGTGCGGTGTGTCGGCCCTTGCCCGCGCCGGCGGTGGAGTTGGAGAGATTGATCGGGGCGCTGAACGATTCGCCGCCATCGAGGGAGCGCGCGAAAAAGATTTCCCCGCCGTGCGATCCGCCGGAGAAGACGATTTCCTGCCAGAGCAGGTCAACCCGCGGTTTCGCATCGTCATCCTCGGGGCTCGTCATCACAATGCGCGGCAGCCACGAGAAGATGCTCGAACTGCGCGAGACGTTGACGGGATCATCAAACACCGGCTCGCCGCCGGCGTCATAACGCTGAAACAGCAGATCCTGTTTGACGTGATCGACCCACGCCACGCCGATTTCGTGGTGATCGTTGATCGCCACGGACGGATCGTCGATGAAGTCCCACTCGGATTCATTCATGCGCCACGGCCCGCGCGTCGCGTGACCGGTGTCCACCTCAATCGTCGGTTGCCAGCCGACCCGGACGGGTCGATCATTTTCGTGGTCGTCCGCCGATGCGGTGACGCAGGAGAGGGCCAGTACGAGGCCACCCAGAGATGGGATCGCAATTGCGGACGTAAGAAATGAGCGCATGATCGGACTCCCGTGGTTCGTTCGATGGTTCAAGCGGGCCGTGCGCCGCGCCGGTCTCGGCACGACAAGTGTCCGCATCAATCGTAGACGGTCTTCCACGGGCCGGGCTGCCGACGGAAAGAATCCGCGGAAGGCCGGTTCGGGGCGGAGGCGGGGACGACGAGCAGTTGTTCGCCCTCCGTCACTCCGTCACAATGGCGAAGGCGTGGGGGCGGGAATCCATTTGCGCGTCGGGAACGTCCCCTGCGCCCGCTGGGTCCCCGCCTGCGCGGGGACGAGACTCGTAGAGACCCACGAACGGCGAAGCCCTCCGGGAGAGGCGCGCCGCGTACCGGCCCGCTCACACGGTGTCCCGAAGTCTTTCTCGATCACCGCGGCGATCAGCGGCGAAAGATCTCGATGCGATCCCAATCGGCGCCGGATCCGCGGTGGCGGAGGAGCCACGTGTCACCCTCGATCACGTCGACGAGAAAGACGGCGCTCTCGGCGCGAACGCCTTCGGCGCGCTGAATTTCCAGGACGCCGCTGGTGCTTGAGTCCACGCCGTTGACGACGCTGACCCATTGGCCGCGCACCTGGGGCCGGTTGAGATCACCGTTGAAGCGGTGAATCTCGCCGGTTCTCGTGTCAAACCGCGCAACCGAATCGTCAAACTGAATGATCTGGACGCGGGGCACGATTCGTTCGGTGCTCAGGGTCGTGCCCAGAAAGTGATTCGCGGCGGGGCGGGCCCCGAGCAGGATGATCAGCGCGAGACCCGCCAGAATCGTGATGATCCAGATTCGCGCGAGACCGCGCGGGTTCGTCGCCGTGTGACTGATCGAATGTGACATCATTTCTCTCCTCTTTTTTCTTTCTTTATGTCTCTCTGCTCCATGTCTCTCTGCTCAATATCCCCCCGTGGCTTCTTTCCTGTCTTTCTAATATTAACCCGCGATCGGCGGCGAAGCTTCCGAAAAACCGGCGAATCCCGACAAAGGGTCCCCCGCCTCATTCCCCGACCAACCCCGCATTCGGCGCCGATCGCCCGATTCCTTACCCGGCGGAAGGAATCATCGGGTCTGCGCTGATATTCAGGGGCGGAAGGCCTGCTGGTCGATAGCGCAGAGATGACCCTGCCGGCGCATCTTCGCCACTTTGACCGGCGGTCAGGGAGGTTCGTCATGCAAAGTCTTTCAACGCGTTGCCGCGGCCCGCTTCTCGGCGTGGCCATGATCTCGCCGTTTCTGCTGCTCTTTCTCGGGGCCTTTGTTTTCTGGCCCCCTCAGCTTGCCCAGGCGGGTGAGGGTGATCAGCCCGGCGCCTGCTGCCTCCTGCCGGGCGTCTGTATCGACAGCCAGACTGAATCAGAATGCGATGAGATCGACGGTATCTGGCAGGGACCGCTGAGCGGTTGCGGCAACAATAACTGTCTGCCCGGCGCGTGCTGCTTTGAGAATCGGCTGTGCAAGCAGCTCACCGCGGGTGAGTGCGGGATCGACGGCGGAGCGTTTCAGGGTTCCTCCACCGATTGTGAAGCGTGCATCGAGCCGGAAGTCGCCTGCTGTTTCCCCAACGGCGGGTGTCTGAATCTCATTGCGGATGACTGCGCGAATGCGGGCGGTTCGGCGCTCTTCGAGGGCAGTGTGTGCGGCGTGGATGAATGCGATCAGGCCGGCGCATGCTGCCGGCCCGACGGCAGTTGCGAGGAAGACGTCTCGCCGGAGATGTGCAAACAGTTGCAGGGCGTTTACCAGGGCGGCGGGTCACTCTGCGCGGAGGTGAAATGCGAGGTCATCGTCAGCGCCTGCTGTTTCGCCACGGAGTTCTGTCTGCTGCTGTCGCAAATGGAGTGCGTCAAGGTCAATGCAACGTGGCTCGGCCCCGGCGTCATGTGCGGCGACGCTGAGAATCCCTGCGCCGCGCCCGATGATGGGGAAACCTCGCCCGATCTCAACGATGACGGTGTGGTGGATGTCTTTGACCTGCTCCTGCTTCTGGAGCAGTGGGGCAGTTGCCCGAGTTCCACCGAAGGCGAAAGTGACCCGGTGTGCCCGGCAGATCTGAATCAGGACGGCGCGGTGGATGTCTTCGACCTGCTGCTGCTGCTCGAATCGTGGGGAACGGTGGAGGCGTCGGGCTGATCGCGGTGCCGGCGCATCCGGCACCAGTGGACCTTCGGCGGGCCGGGATCGATCTCTGGCCTTCACGGTCGGGCGGACGGCGGAGGTGAATCAGTGGGTCACGTGCTCGCGCGGCGGGTGGCGCGGCGTGTGGTGATCGTCAAACTCATCGCCGCGGAACGTCGAGGCGAGATAGGCATCGCGCACCATCGGATCGTTGATGATGTCGCGCGGCGTGCCTTCGCGCAGGTTCTTTCCCTCGTGAATGATGTACGCGCGGTCACAGATGCGCAGCGTCTGCTGCACATTGTGATCGGTGACGAGCATCGCGATGCCGCGATCGGCGAGGCGGCGCACTTCCTGCTGCAGTTCCTCGACGGTGTGCGGATCGACCGCCGCGAAGGGTTCGTCGAGCAGCATCAGTTTCGGCCGGGTGATGAGGGCCCGCGCGATTTCGAGGCGGCGCCGCTCCCCACCGGAGCAGGTTCGCGCGTGCTCCCCGGCTTTATGCGTCAGGCCGAACTGTTCGAGCAGTTCCTGCGCCCGCTTCCGGCGGGCGGCGCGGTTGAGCTTCTGCGTCTCGAGAATGGCGTGGAGGTTCTGCTCGACCGTCAACCGCTGAAAGACGCTCGGTTCCTGGCTGAGGTAGCCCATCCCGGCGAGGGCGTGTTTGTACATCGGCAGGGTCGTCACATCACGGCCCTGAAAGGTGACCTGCCCCGCTTCGGGGGTGATCATGCCGATGGTCATGCGGAAGCTCGTGGTCTTGCCCGCGCCGTTGCGCCCGAGCAGACCGACGATCTCGCCGGCGTCGATCTCGAACGACACCTCATCGACCACGCGGCGGCCGGAGTAGCTCTTGACGAGTTTGTGGGCGGTCAACAGCGGCATCAGTGAGGAGTCTAGCCGTCTTTGCGCGTGCCGGTTGCACTGAACTCAGTTGACCAGACGAATGGCAAACGGGTAGCGGTACTTTTCACCCCGGCTCGAGGCCATGGCCGCCATGATCGCCAGAACAATGACGGCAATCCACAACGCCGGAAAGAGAAAACAGGTCACAAAGAACAGTATCGGACTGAGTGCGCCCATTGCGACATAGATGATCGTTACGGTGATCTGGAAGTTCAGCGCCTCGCGGCTCTGGTCCGCAGCATAGGGCGAGGAGTCTTTCTTGATCAGCCAGATGATCAGCGGGCCGATGAACATCAGGATGATTCCAAGCAGGTGCGCGACCACCGCCATGTTGCGGTCGTCCTGCTGCGATCCCTGATTCAACGAGTCATCCGGCGTCGCATTGGCTGGTGAAGGTGATTGGGCGTCTTCCGATGTGGGCGTGTTTTCATTCATGCCGCATATTCTGATCGACTTGTGCGGCTATGACAAGAAGCGGAAGGTCATCGGGTACCGGAAGTACTCGCCGTTGCCCGCGGCGATCGCGCCGCGGATCAGGCTGACGATGCCCACGATCCACAGGACGGGCAGGGCGATCATGCCCACGATCGAGATCACCAGGATGAGGTGCAGCAGCAGATAACTGAGGCCGAAATTGATGACCTCGCGGCCGTGATCGTCATTGAAAGGCGAACCGTCCTTCCGGATCAACCAAATCACCAGCGGGCCGAGCAGAGCGATCGGGCCGATACCGATCAGCCAGAGGAAGGGCGTCAGGTGGATGGCCACCGCAAACCCGCGATCGCCGTCGGCGAGCCCGGACTGTCGCAGGCGGCCGCTGGGCATCAGAACCGGAAGGTCCTGCCCCGCCGCTGATCCGGCCGTATTCCCGGCCCGGCCGGAGCCGCCCGGCGCGGATCGACCGCCCTCGGCATACCCCCGATCGGCCCATGCGGCTTGTTCCGGGCGGTGATGCGGGATGGCGGGGGTCACAACGGTCATGGGCTCTCCTCAACCCGTTCTGCGGAAAAAATCCGGCCGACTTTCAGTGTAACCGGCATTTCTGTCAATCGGCCAGCAAAAAATCTTCAAACGTCCCGAATCCGCCCCTTCCGGACCCCTGCCGGCAGACGATCGAACTGCCCCTATATCCCCATCGGCCTCAGCAATCGCTGCACCGCGGGTCCCCCATCCCCACACGACAGCCGGAGACGAACAGGGGCGGGAGTCGATTCTGTTCGTCGTTCGTGCGCCCCTGCCGTCATTCCCGCGGAGGCGGGGACCCAGCGGACGCGCGGGACGCACCGGCGCGCGACTGGTTTCCCGCCGGCGCGGGAATGACGAAGGGCGTGCGCGAGGTTCAGCGACGGAGGGACGGAGGCATCTGCCGGCAAAGGTC
>SKZB01000051.1 GCA_007127615.1 Phycisphaerales bacterium
ACGTCGGTCCGATCGGCCGAGGGCGATCAGCTCGCCGATACATCTCGCCGCGTACGCGCCGACCAGTTCCACGTCGAGCCAGAAATGTTCATCCACCGGGCCGTGGTGATGATCACAGTCGTGATGATCGTGATGATCGTGATGATGGTGGTGATCGTGTTCGCCGATGTCCGCAACCTCGACGAAGCCGATCGTGCGCTGGCTTCCGGTCGCGCCGCGGACGGCCCAGTCGTCCAGCCCCAGCCCGTTATAGAGAATGACATCGGCGCGGCGGAGGCGCGCCATCTGACTGGGCGTTGGCTCGAACCCGTGGGGGGAGACGTCCGGCGCCATCAGCACGCTGAGATCGACCAGTTCCACCAGCTCATCCCCCAGCGCTTCGGCCAGGATCAGCTTGAGCGGGCGAATGGTGGTCATGATGCGCAGCGGCTCGGCGGGACGGTCGTCGGCCGGAGCCCACGCCGCGGCGTGCACCGGGCGCTGACCGATGAAGGCGGCGCTGAACGTGACGATCATCGCGAGGAGACAGACGAGGGTGCGGTTCCTGTTGAAAAACATGTTCAACAGTATTGCACCAAAGTTCACCGGAATCAATGCGCCCCACAGGAAACCGGGCGAAGTGTCGTTCACTTCGCCCGGTCCGGATCATTGATTGGTCCGCCGGTCTTCAGTTGACGGGCTTGTCGGGATCGGTATCCACCGCGGTGGGCGTGACGTTGGCCGGCTCGCAATGCTGGGTGGGATCGCAGAATCGCAGTTCGACCGGCCCCATCTTGACGGTCAGACCGCCGTCACCTTCGAGGCTGGTGACCGTCTGGTCGTTCAGGGCGTAGAAGACCTGCTTGCCGTCACGCCGGTTGGTGACCAGCGTGGAGGTGCGCAACAGGGCCAGGTGGTGGCTGACCGTGGGTTGGGCGAGATCGAGCTGTTCACACAGGGCGGTCACGTTGCGTTCACCGCCCTGGAGAAGCCCCAGCAGCCGCAGGCGGGTGGGGTCGGCGAGAACGCGCATGATTTTGACGGCTTCATCGATCGTATCGGGATGGGCTTGGGAATGCTCAGCCATGGAGTTCACTTCCTCCGCGCCAATGCAGGGGGATTGGCATCTTTGGTGACCTGAAACGAGATAAGGAAAAAGACGCTACCGGGTAACCGGTGCCCCGCCACACACTCCATGAATGTACCACACTGAACGGCCCGAAGACCAGTGTTTGCCGGAGTTTTTTTTCCCCCGGCGTGAAACGGGGCAAGGGACTGGTCGCGTCGAGCCGATCCTGATATCATTCCCGCCGCTTGTCCAGCAGGGGCAGTAGCTCAATTGGGAGAGCGCCTCGGTCGCATCGAGGAGGTTGTGAGTTCGAGTCTCATCTGCTCCACGTCCCCCCCGAAGCCCACGTTCTGCGGATCGTGGGCTTCTGCGTTTAATGCGTGGAATCTCTACAATTATCGGCATGACCGTTGCGTCCAAACCCACCCGCGACCCGCGCGATACGCCCGCCATGCGGCAGTTCCGCCGCTTCAAGAGCCAGTACCCCGACTGCGTGCTCCTCTTCCGGATGGGCGATTTTTATGAGCTTTTCGACGACGATGCCGTCACCGTCAGCAAAGCGCTGAATCTCACCCTGACCCAGCGCACCGCCGGGATTCCGATGGCGGGCATTCCCTACCACGCGCTCGATAACTACCTGCGCAAGCTGATCGACCGGGGCTTTCGCGTCGCGGTCTGTGATCAGATTCAGGATCCGAAGGAAGCCCGGGGCGTCGTCGATCGGGCCGTCACGCGCGTGATCACACCCGGCACGTTGATCGATGAACATCTGCTCGATGAAGCCGCCGCCAACCAGGTCGCCGCCATTCGCTTCACCGGCATGGGGGAGGATTCACCGGCCGTGCTCGCGGTGGCGGAGCTCTCCACCGGACGGTTCACCTTGTGTGATCTGCCCGCGGACGGATTGCTGGATGAGATTGCCCGGCTCGGGCCGACCGAACTGCTCTACGCGGAGACGGCCGACGGCAACGTTCCCCCGCGCGTGGACGCGATCCGCAGCGCGCTCGGGTGCGCCCTGACCGCCCGGCCGGGGTGGACCTTCCGCGATGCCGAAGCGCACGAGCGAGTCTGCCGGCACTTCGGCGTCACCACGCTCGGCGGATTCGGGCTCGACGATGCGGACCCGGCGATCGGAGTCGCCGGGGCGCTGCTCGGGTATTTTCAGGAAACGCAGTCGCCGGACGATGAATCGCGCGAAGGTCGCGGCCGCCTGTCGCACCTGCGTCCGCCGAAGCGCGAGACAACCGGCCGTTACGTCAAAATCGACGCCGCGTCGCTGCGCAGTCTTGAAATCGAACGCACGATGCGCAGCGGGCAGACCGCCGGCTCGCTGCTCGCCACGCTTCAGCACTGCCGCACGGCGATGGGCAAGCGGTTGCTGCGCGAATGGCTGTGTTTTCCGCTCGCCGATCGTGCCGCCATCGAAGCGCGGCAGGGCGCCGTCGCGGCGCTGATCGCCGACCGCAACGCCGCCGATCAATTGTCGGAACAGATCGCCGGTGTTCAGGATGTGGCGCGGATTGGCAGCCGGGTGGCGATGCACCGCGCAACGCCACGCGATCTCGTCGCGCTCGGCCGATCGACCGCGCGCATCGAAGCCGTCGCCGACTTGCTCGAAGCGCGACCGGCATTCAGGTCGCAACACGGTCAACTGTGCGATCTGGCGGCTTCTCTCGCGCCGGTTGCCGAACGCATCACCGAGGAATGTGTGGAGGACCCGCCCTCGCACCTGCGGGAGGGCGGCCTGTTCCGGGATGGCGTGGACACCGAACTGGATGAAGCCAGATCCCTTCAGCGCGATGCGAATTCGTGGCTCGCGCGCTACCAGAAATCGCTCATCGAGTCGTCGGAGATCTCCTCGCTGAAGGTCGGCTACAACAAGGTCTTCGGCTACTACATCGAGATTACCCACGCTCACCGCGACAAGGTGCCGCCGTCGTTCTCCCGGAAACAGACGCTCAAGAACGCGGAGCGCTACATCACGCCGGAGCTGAAGGAGTTCGAGGACAAGGTGCTCACCGCGGAGACGCGCGCGATCGAGCGGGAGAAGGCGCTCTTTGAGCGATTCTGCCGGGAACTCGCCGGGCACGCGGAAGCGCTCGGCGCGTACGCCGAGCTGATTGCGGAGCTGGATGTGCTGCTCAACTTTGCCGACGTGGCGGTACGGTTCAGTTATGTCCGCCCCGAACTGACGGATGAACCGGCGCTCGAGATCCGTGACGGGCGGCACCCGGTGCTCGATCGCACCCTGGGCGATCGGTTTGTGCCGAATGATTGTGTGTTGGGGAGGCACGAAGGCACGGAGGCACGGAGGCACGAAGGTGGGGGGGAGCCGGGGCGCGAGTGCACGCACGAGGGTACGGAGATGCCTTCGTGCCTCTCCTCGCTCGCGCTCATCACCGGTCCGAACATGGCGGGTAAGTCCACCTACATTCGCCAGGTTGCGCTGATCACGCTGCTCGCGCATACCGGTTCGTACGTGCCGGCCGCACGGGCCACCATCGGACTGACCGACCGCATCTTCACGCGCATCGGCGCATCGGATGAACTCCATGCCGGTCAGTCCACGTTCATGGTCGAAATGACCGAGACGGCCAACATTCTGCACCACGCGACGGAGCGTTCGCTGGTAATCCTCGATGAGATCGGACGGGGTACGTCGACGCTGGACGGTCTGTCGCTGGCATGGGCGATCGCGGAGACACTTGCCGCCGCGCGGCCGCGCACGCTGTTCGCCACGCACTATCACGAACTGACGACCCTGTCCGATCGACTGGACAACGTGATGAACCTGCACGTGGCGGTGCGCGAATGGGGCGATGAGATCATCTTCCTGCACCGGATCCTGCCGGGACGCACGGACCGCAGTTACGGTATCCACGTCGCGAAGATTGCGGGACTCCCGCCGCGCACGATTGCGCGGGCGCAGGAGCTTCTGGAAACCCTCGCGGTGCAGGAAGAGGGTGCGGCACGGGCGTCGGCCGAAACCGCATCCGCGCCGAAGAGGTCGCCCGAGCCGCAGATGAGTCTGTTCGCCGAGTCCATCGCCCATCCCGCGCTGGCGGAGTTGAAATCGCTGGATCTGAACGCGCTCACGCCGCTGGAGGCGTTTGATCGTTTGCGGGCTTTGAAGGACCGCGCGGAGGGGCCGGGGGGCGCGGGATGACTCGTCAGTGCATGATCATGAGAAGAACGGCGCAAAAAGAAAGGCACGCGCCGTTCGGCGCGTGCCTTGGATTGACTTTGGGGGGGACGCTGCTGGTTGCAGCGAACCCCGCGGTGGTGTCGGCTTAGAAGAGATCCTGCATCAGACGGGCCGCAGCGGCCCGAATCTTCTCGTCTGTTTCGTAGGATCCATCTGCGATGGCGGCACGGATCTTCTGAACAAGGTCGGTGCGGACACCGGGCGATTCACGGAGTCGCTCCATGAATCGGGCGTGATCGGACAATTCCACCCGGTCCCGCCGCGATTCGCTGACGCCGGTGCGGTCAGCCATCGCGCCGTTCGCAGTCGAAGTGCCGTTCAACGCCGCCTTGCTCACAGGTCCCACCGCCCCGTGACCAATTGACGAAATGTCAGCCATAAAAAATTACTCCTTTGGGCTTTCGAGGTCTTCTCGACGTATGTCGTGAACCGAGTCCTTCGATTCCGAGGCCAGCCCTGGCATGCGAATGCTGCAATCGTGGGAACATTCGCCTTGGACTGATAGTATCGACGGCCGGGCCACCAATGCTTGAACATTGGGAAAATCGGCCAAAGCCACTGAAGTCACACAGCTTGCGAACTTGAGAATGTATCCGGACCATGCGACAATTCAGTCTTGATCGATTCCAAACATGTCCCTGACTTTTTGACCGGAGGTCCACCCCATGGCATCCGATAAAACCGCCGTGTCGCTCCTGTTGCTGGCTTTTGCCACCATTCTCGCCCTCGGCTGCGGCGGAGAACGGACCGGCCGCGACCCGATCTTGAATAATTCTTCGACTTCTCATCTTGACCGGGGCGGGTCTGATAATCAAAGGACCGGGCTGGATTTCGGCGAGGACTGGGACCGGACCGAATCCGCGCGACGGGAGGAACAAGGGCAAAGGCAGCAACGCACGTCCGCGCGTCCCTCCGCCGGGCGAAACCGCACCGCGTCGCCGGCCGCCCCCTCCGGGGGGAACTGGGCGGTCGTGCTCGGCACGTTCGCCGGCGAGAACCATTCGGCCCAGGCCCAGGCCGCGCTGCAGCAGATGCGGCAGATTTCCTCCGAGCTGAGCCGGGCCCGGGTGGAGTCCCGGGA
>SKZB01000198.1 GCA_007127615.1 Phycisphaerales bacterium
GACGGCCTGCTCGTGGTCGCCCTGTTTGCCGTACTCCTGGGCGAGTCCGTAGAGGCAGAAGGGATCATTCGGGTCCGCCTTCAGAAGTTTCTGCAATTGTTCGATTCGTTCTGACATCCCAGTACGATACCGCGATGCACATGACGAGCCAATCAAGCCGACCACGTTCCCCGCACTCCCCGCCCCCCCCGCAACGAGCGCTGCCCGTCCTCCTGTTGCTCTGCACCCTCGCCGCCGCCTTCGCGCCGGCCGGCTGCCGGAGTACGCCGCCGCGGCCGGAACGCGAACCGGTCGAGCGGATCGTCCGCGTGACCCAGCAGGTCGGGGGAACGCATTACCGCATGCTGATGCACGACGGCGTCTGGTACCAGACCTTCGGAACGGATCTCATGATCCTCGAACCGCGCTCCGGTCGCTCGATTCGGAACGTCTCGCTCGGCCGGGTCGGCGAGGTCGGGCCGGCCAAGGATCTCGCGGTGGTTGGCGCGCGGATGTACGTCGTGCTCGATCGCGACCAGGTGGTGGAGCTCTCGCTCGGCGACCCGCGGAATCCGTGGATCGCCGAGCGGTACGACGCGCGGGCGCTCGGGATCGAGCCCGAGCGGGTGAGTGTGGTTGGCGGTGAGGCGTATGTCTCCGGCCGGGGCGGGATCGTGCGTTTGGGTGATCAGCAGCGAGTTTTCAGTCATCCGGAGCCGGCCGGTCCCGTCGTGGAGAGCGATGAAGGACTCGTCACCACCGTCGGACGACGAATCTACCGCCTTCACGACGGCGAGTTCGTCGGCTCGGCCAGCGAGCTGATCCCCACGGCGTTGAGCCGGGTTCCCGAAGGCACCCTGGCGTTCGTCAGAACGGCATCCGCCGGCGCGATCGTCGGCCTGATGGGGCCGAACCTGCGTGAACTCGACACCCATCGCCTGACCACGGCCGTTCGCGGCGAGGTGCGGCACGTGCGCACCTTCGGAGATCGCCTTTGGGTTGTGAGTGACGATCAGGTTCTCTCTTTCGCGGTGCGGGAGGATCGACTCGTGCGGGTGCGCGATATCGACGTTCTGGGCGCAATGGATGTGGCGCCTTCCGGCGAGGATTACCTCGCGCTGGCCGGGACCTTCGGCCGCACGATCTACCGCATTCGCAGCACCTCGGGCGGGCCGGGCGATACCTTTCTGCGCACCCAGCGCGAACCGAGCCGCCTTCTCAATGCCCGTTCCGACGGCCGGCACATCGTGGCCGGCAGCGAGGAGGGCGTCTGGCTCTACCGCATCGGAAGCACCGTCCGGCTTACGGAAGAACCGTACGAGGAGCCGGGCGATCCGATGATCAGGCGCGTCTCTTCCCTGGATGCGGAAGCGGAGATCATTGAGGACGGCCGCGCCCTGTCCATCACTCGCGACGGGCGAACGATCGTTCACCGTGAACCCAACGATGCCGTGATGCACGTGATCGCTCCGATTGACGGTGAATTCTGGGTGGGGCACGATGACGGCATCTCGGTCATCTCCGCGCGCATTGAAATTGAAGCGAGACTTCAGGAGGGTCGGACGGAAGGCGATCTCTCATCCGCACGGTTGCGTATCGACGGACCGGTGACCGCGCTCTTCCCCCTCATGGTCGACGATGGGGTCGCCTTCGTCAGCACCTACGGCGGTTTCGGGACCGCGGCGTACGCACGCGAACGGGTGCGATCAAACTGACGGAGTGGTCGAATCTATAATCTGAAATCTGAAATCTGAAATCTCAAATCTGAAATCTCAAATCTGAAACATGAAGTGCCAGATCTCAAGTCAGATCTCGCGCCACCGCCCCCAGGGCCCCCCCGGGAAGCGGCCGATCGGGCATGAGTCGAGTGCGAGGGTAGCCGGCCCGAATGCGCTGCGAGCTGGCGCAGCGAGTCGGCCGTGCGGCCGCCTCAGGATGGGTGAAGAATCTTGAACGACGTTACGGCTGCGCGTTGCTGCAATACGCCCGGCAGAGCGGATGTTCGTGGCAGAGCGCGCCGCGGGCTTTGCAGGCGCGGCGGCCGTGGAAGATGAGCAGGTGGCTCAACATGCACCAGTGCGCTCTGGGAAAGAGCGCCATCAGATCGCGTTCGATCTTTTTGACGTCGGTTTCCACCGTCAACCCGAAGCGCTGGCTGACGCGGCTGATGTGGGTATCGACGACGACGCCGACATTGATCCCGAACGCGTTACCGAGCACGACGTTGGCGGTCTTGCGCGCAACACCGCGCAGAGTCAGAAGGTCTTCCATGGTGTCGGGAACCTCCCCGTCAAACTCCTCGACAAGACGTTTCATCGCTTCGTACACCGCCCTGGCCTTGTTGCGGTACAGTCCGATGGAATTGATGTAGGGCTCGATTTTCTTTGGTGAAGCCGCCGCATAGTCCGCCGGGGTCGGGTACGCCCCAAAGAGGGCCGGAGTGGCCTTGTTCACGCCGACATCGGTCGCCTGGGCGGAGAGAATCGTCGCGATCAGGAGTTCGTGCGGCGTGGAATAGTTCAGCTCGCAGTGGGCATCGGGATAGTGGCGGTAGAGTCCGTCCAGAATCCGCCGGGCCCGGGCTTTCTCGGCCGCCCTCTTCGGCGGAAGATCGAAACCGCGCTTGGACGTCGGGCCGGCGGGTTGAGTCGGTGGCCGGGTGGTATTCGTCATGATCGGGGCCGGTTGAGCAGGGCGGGGGGATCAAGCTTTGATGATTGTCCGGGAGCTCCGAAGCGGCGCGGCAGGGTCGCCACCGCCGAGGCGCCGACCGCGACCAGCAGCGCGAGGAGCGAACCGTCAAAGAGCGGCCGGGCCCGGCGGTGCAGGGAATCGAACGATTCGCGCAGCGCGGCGGCACGTTCAACTTCACCCGCCTCCGCCGCCTGCCAGTACGCCTGCAGGTCGCGGTTCATCTCGGGGGTGATCGTGATCGCCCGAACGAGAAACAATCCGGCCGCCAGCAGAATCGCCAGCATCCGCGCGAGGTTGGCCGGCCGTTTCCAGCTCTGGCCGTACTCCCGGCCGAAGAGCGTGAACATCAGGATCAGCATGAGCAGAACGACGGATCCGGACGCCACCTGGACCACATCGACGAAGGTAAAGATCGGTTCAAGCACCTTGCCCGCGGCGATCCGGCCGTGATCCGGCTCGTACGCGGCGAAGCGCTCCAGCGTCAGCCCGAGCGACTCTTCGGGAAGAACGGTGAACGCGCTCATCGCCGCCACGCCGGCGGAAATCAGCACGCTGACCCAGATCACCAGGGCGAGCCAGTAGACCACAACACATGTCCGAAACGCCAGGGCCACGGCCAAGCTCCTCCAACGGGAAACCGGAAAAGACCATCCTATCGCCTCCCCGGCCCCCCGGCGCGCCCTCTCGTCGGCGCGGTCCGGGTGGCCGGCCGGTCCCCGGTGAGCGGTCCTCCGGCACGATCGACATGACAAACTTGACCAACATGACAAAATCGCTCACAGACGTCATGATGCCGCGGGCTGCGGCCCCCCCGGGTCCCCCCCGCGCAAACCCAACCTCAGGAGAAGAGCCTTCATGATCGTTGTCAACACCGAAACCATCCCCGGCTTCGAGATCGTGGAGATCCGCGGCCTGGTGCAGGGCAACACCATCCGGGCCAAGCATCTCGGCCGGGACATCGCCGCTTCCCTGAAGAATCTCGTCGGCGGGGAGCTGCGCGGGTATACCGAACTGCTCACCGAGGCCCGTCGCCAGTCGCTCGAGCGCATGATGATGCAGGCCCAGCAGCTCGGCGCCAACGCCATCGTCAACGTGCGTTTCACCACCAGCGCGATTACCCAAGGGGCGGCGGAGCTCTATGCCTACGGCACGGCCGTGTCCGTCCGGCAGGTCGATGCGGAACACCAGCCGGGTGAGTACGACGGCGCCAGGATGTTCCGGGCGGAGAACGTCCCCGACCCCGACTCCGTTTCCGGCGGATCCCCGTCATGATCGGTGCCGGATCGATTCATCTTCCGACGCCGTTCCTCCTGGGGTTCACCGAGTGGTTCGGACTTCTCCTGACCTGCGGTCTGCCGGTGGGATTGATTCTGCTGGGGCTGATCGTCGGGACGATGGTCCAGAGTTCCCATCTCAGGAATCTCGATCAGCGCGAGGAGAAGCTGAAGTCGATTCCGGTTTCCGATATCAAGCGCATTCCCGACCACATCGAGGCGGCCGGCGGGACGCTCGTCGTCGGATCGGTCGTCGTCGCCACGGACTACTTCCGCACGTTCACCGCATCGCTCAAGAAACTCATCGGCGGGGAGATCGGGTTTTACGACACGCTCCTGAACCGCGCGCGGCGCGAGGCGATCTGCCGCCTGCTCGAAGACGCGCAGCGCCTCAACGCGGTGGCGGTGATCAACGTGCGGCTGGAAACCAGCAACGTCGGCGGGCTCGCCAAGAACCCCGCGCCGATGGTGGAGGTCGTGGCCTACGGTACTGCGATCCTGCCGCGATCCGGAGAGGTTGCCCCGCCTCTGCTGCGCCGATGACTCCGCGGATTCTGATCCGCCACCAGGCCCACCGGTAGAAAAGAGTATGGCCCGACGACGCAGTGAACGCCGACACGATGTCGATCAGGAACCGCACCTGCGGCCGGGCGCGTTCTACGCGGACGACTCCAACCGGCTGGAAGATGAACCGGCGCGGGCGAGTCAGATCGATCCGGATCCGCAGGACGATCCGGCCGACAGCGCGGTCAGCGATGAACCTTCGCTCGGGTGGCGCCTATTCGATCGGACCACCCATCCCGGCTACGCCGAGATGTTACTCGAGCGGCTGGCCGCGACCCCGTTCCACCGAAAACTCCTGGTCATGATCGGCGCCGCACTCTTTGCCGGTCCCTTCGCCGTCTTCGGCGCATTCTTCAAATCTGCCGCCGGCGACGGCGGGTGGGGTTACATGGCGGTGGTCGTCGTCGGTCCCGTGCTCGAAGAGATGCTGAAGATCGCCTGTGTGCTCTGGCTCGTCGAGCGCCGCCCGTGGCTGATCATCGGACCGTGGTCGATCGTGGCCGCCGGCGCGGTGGGGGGGTTGAGCTTCGCGGCGATTGAGAACTGGGTCTACCTCAACGTCTACTTTCCCGAGCACACGCGGGACCTGGTCACGTGGCGCTGGTCGGTGGGCACGACGCTGCATGCCGGGTGTTCGATCATCGCCGCGCTCGGCATCGCGAAGATGTGGCGGGCGGTGATCCGCGAGGCCCGGCCGGCCGATCTGACGATCGCGTTCCCGTGGCTCGCCGGCGCGATGCTGATCCACGGCGCGTACAACGCCTTCGCGGTGGCGATCGATTTCCTCGGCTACGGGCCGTCGTGATTCATCC
>SKZB01000286.1 GCA_007127615.1 Phycisphaerales bacterium
AGATGGCCGCTCGCCCGCCCGCGCGCACACTGGGTCCCCGCCGCCGCAGCGCCAACGGGCAATCGAAAACCCTCCGTCGCTCCGTCGCTCCGTTGATCAACCCCAGACCCACGAGAACTGTGAGAATCCCCGGCGCAGGAACATCATATTGTGGCGTCCAAGGTTCACGGACTCAGCCTGGGCGCGCGGGCTTCGCGCGACCTTCCGCCGCGGCCCAAGCGCACGGTCCCCCCTCCCCCGCCCCCCAGACCGTGGCGCCATGCTGACGGTGCCGGACGCCACACGCGAGCTTCCCATTTTAACACCGGCCCCGTGCGGGTGCTACAATGATCCCCGGAGGAGTGGGGCGCCCGCGGTGGCGGTATCGCAGCGCGAGAGGAAGCAGGTTTATCACGAAAACGGCATTTCCAATTGTGGGCATCGGCGCATCCGCCGGCGGGCTGGATGCGATGATTGCGCTCTTTGATGCCGGATCTTCGCTGAAGGGTATGGCGTTCATCATCGTCCAGCACCTCGACCCCAAGGGCGAAAGCCATCTCGTCGATCTGCTCGCCCGGCACACCTCGCTGAAGGTGCAGCAGGCGAAGGACGGGCAGGCGATCGAGCCGAACCATATCTATGTGTGCGTCCCCAATCGCGATCTGGTCGTGAAGGATGGCAAACTTCGGTTGCTCGAAACCGATTCGGAGCGCAGTCAGCGCCGGCCGATCGACCGGCTGTACGACTCGATGGCGTCGGAGTACGGCGACTGCGCGATCGCGATCATTCTTTCCGGCACGGCGGCGGACGGATCGCGCGGCATCTCGGCGATCAAGACCGAAGGGGGCATGGTGATCGTGCAGGACCCGGAGACGGCGGAGTTCGACGGCATGCCGCGCAATGCGATCAGCACCGGACTGGCGGATCTGGTGCTGCCGATCGAAGAGATGCCGGAGGTGCTGGAGCGCCTGGCGGCGCAGCCGAAGGTGGCGTGCATCGCGGACGGCGACCGCGAACCGGATACAGAAAACGCGGATGCGGGGAACTCGATTGCGGAAGAATCGGGTGCGGAAGAATCGGATGGAGCGGAATCGAATGACGTGTCCGCCCCGCTGCACCGCATTCTGAGCGTGCTGCGCGATCAGTTTGACTACGACTTTACGGACTACAAGCGGCCGACCCTGCTGCGGCGCACGCAGCGGCGGATGAGTCTCCGAAACGTCGATGAGTTCGATGCGTACGCGAAGCTGGTGCGCGAGGATGACCAGGAAGCCGCAGCGCTGTACCGCGATCTGATGATCAACGTGTCGAGCTTCTTCCGCGATCCGAAGGCCTGGGAGGAGTTGGAGAAGCAGGTCCTCGAGCCGCTGGTGAGCCGGCATGAGGACGGCGACGATATTCGCGTCTGGTCGACCGGGTGCGCAACGGGTGAGGAAGCGTACACGATCGGCATGCTGCTGCTGGAGGGTATTGAACGGTCGGGCAAGCGCATCCGGCCGCAGATCTTCGCGACGGACGTGTCGGACAGTCTCAGTGTCGCGCGGGCGGGCATCTATCCGCACACGATCGAGGCGCAACTCTCGCCGGAGCGGCTGGCAAAGTTCTTCATCAAGCACGAATCGACGTACGAAGTGAAGAAGCACCTGCGCGACATGGTCGTCTTCGCCCGGCATAATGTGATCAGCGACCCCCCCTTCTCGCGGATGGATCTGATCATCTGCCGCAACCTGCTGATCTACATCGAGCCGGACTCGCAGCGGAAGATTCTGGGAATGTTCAACTTCGCCCTGCGCGACGGCGGGACACTTTTTCTGGGCAGCGCAGAGACGATCGGGATGCAGGGTGACCTCTTCGAGCCGATCTCCGCGCCGTGGCGCCTCTTCCGCTCGCGGCGGATCGTTCACGCGGGGCGGTTTGATTTTCCGAGGTTTTCGGTGACGGATCAGCGGCGCGGGACGCTGGGCCAGACCAAAAGCCGCCGGCCGGCCCGGGATGAATATCAGACGATGGCGCAGCGCGCGCTGCTGGAGAGGTACGCTCCACCTTCGGTCGTGATCGATGCGGATCATCAGGTGGTGGTGTACCACGGCGATACATCACCGTATCTGGCGCAGCCGGACGGGGAGCCGACGCGCGATCTGCTGGCGCTGGTTTCACCGGGACTGAGGCCGCCGCTGCGTCATGCGATCAACGAAGCCAACGGAGAACCGCGATCGGCGACGAGCGTAAATGCGTCGATCAAAAATGGCGAAGGGCGCCGGACGGTGACGCTGACCGTCAGCCCGATCGGCCCGCCGCGCGATGATTCATCCTTGCTGATGGTCAGCTTTGAAGAGCCGGCGGAAGCGGTCGATGGCGAGGTGCGCGAATCAGAGGACCGCGACACGCACGACCATACGGGCAATACGGTCGATCAACTGGAAGAGGAACTGCGCCTGACGCGGCAGGACCTGCGCGATGTCTCCGAGCAGTACGACCGGCTGGTCGAGGAATACAGCACCTCCAACGAAGAGATGCTCTCGATCAACGAGGAACTGCAATCCGCGAACGAAGAACTGGAAACCTCGAAGGAAGAGTTGCAGTCGCTGAACGAGGAACTCAACACGCTCAACAATGAACTGCGGAGCAAGGTCGACACGGTCGAGCAGACGAACAACGATCTGAACAATCTTCTGGTCAGCACCGAGGTGGCGACGATTTTTCTCGATACGTCCTGCCACATTCGCTGGTTCACCCCGGAAATCAAGAAGGTGTTGCGGCTCATCCCATCGGATGTTGATCGGCCGATCAGCGATCTGGCGTCGAGGGTGACGGGTTCGGACCTCGAACCGTCGGCGAAGAAGGTCCTGGAGACCCTCGTTCCCATCGAAACCGAAGTCAAGAGCGAAGAGGGGCAGTCGTACATTCGCCGCGTGCTGCCGTACCGCACGAGGGACAACCGGATCGACGGGATCGTGGTGACGTTCGTTGATATCACGGAGCACAAGAAGAGTGAGCGGCAGCGCGAGCGGCTGATGCACGAGTTGAGCCACCGCATCAAGAACACGCTGGCCACGGTGCAGGCGATCGTGCAGGGGGTGAGCCGGCGGTGCGAGACGCTGCCGGAGTTTCTGACCGCGTTTGAGCCGCGCCTGGCGGCCCTGGCCCGCGCCCATGCCCTTCTGACCCTGCCCGGCGATGAGCGCATAGAATTACGGCATCTGCTCAAGCGGGAACTCGTGCCGTACGTCGATGAAGACTCCGCCCGCGTCAAAGTCGAGGGCGATGGGCTTGCGCTGAATCGCGAACCGGCCATCGCCTTGGAACTGGTCATTCACGAACTGGTCACCAATGCCGTCAAGTACGGCGCGCTTTCGAACGGAACGGGCACGGTTACGGTTCGCTGGAATCGCTCGAAGGACCAGGACGGCGAACGTGCACACATCGAATGGATTGAGTCCGGTGGCCCGCCGATCGAATCCACGGGGGATTCCGGGTTCGGCTCGTTGCTGATCGAAAGCAGTATCGCCCATGATCTCGCGGGCAACGTCGATATGCAGTTCAAGCCCGACGGCCTGCACTGCCGGATCGAGTTTCCCCTCACGGAAGGAGAGAAGAATGACACCCGGAACCACACCGAGAAGGTCGACTCAGGAATCGCAGCGGACATCGCACGAAACTGATCGCAACCAATGGCTCGTCGGCCTGAGAATTCTGATCATTGAGGACATCGGCATGGTCGCGAGCGCGCTGAAAACCATGCTCGAAGAGCTTGGCTGTAAAGTCGTCGGCATCGCGTCGCGCGTTTCCGAAGCGGAGAAGTTCGCCCACCATGAACAACTCGACGGCGTACTGCTCGACTTGAATCTCGGCGGAGAGTACTCGTACGACGTCACCGACATCCTCCATGAGCGAAACATTCCCTTCATCATCCTCTCCGGGTACGACGTGGATCTGCTCTGCCCGGCGCTGGCCGACGAGCCGCAGATGCCCAAGCCGTTCGACCGCGCGCCGCTGGAGGAGATGATGCTGAAGGTGTTCTGCGGCCAGGAGCGTCGTGAAAAGCGCGCGGGCGCCGCTTCGCCGCGCACGCGCGGGCCGCAGAAACCCCCGCTGAAGACGCGCGGCGAACTGGAAAGCGCCATCTGCCTCGGCATGACGCGCTTCGAGCAGGAGTACATGGGCCGCGGGCCGCACGACTGCCAGTCCTATCTGATCAACGATCTGCTCATGGTCCGCATGAAGGGTGTGATGACCGCCGCCGAACAGCATCTGGTGGAGTCACTGCCGCCGGAGAAGGGCCGCGACCTGCTCAAACAGGTGCGGACGCAGATGATGGAAGGCGCGCGCAAGCAGATCGATTCGATGATCCAGGTGATCACCGGCGTGCAGGTGCGGTCACTCCATCACGATATCAGCACCCGGACCGGCGAAGAGGTCGTGGTCTTCACCCTCAGCGAAGAACCGACCTGCCGGTGGGAAATGAGCCGGAGAGACCGCTAGTCGTCCGGTCACCACCACCGATCCCACCCGAGTTTCCGTGGGTTCGTCATGGGTTCGCCAGGGCTTCGTCAGGGCTTCGTCATGAATTAGTCAGGGGATAACCAAGGTTTGATCATCCGCGGCCGGTCTTCCCAGCCGGAGAAGGGGTCAGCGATGGCAGCAATGAAGGATACGAAGCATACGAATGAGGAGCAGGTCCCTCCGGTTTCGATCGAGCTTGATCGCGAGGCGAGACTGATCGACCTGCGCATCCTGATCGTCGAGGACATGGGTCTGATCGCCCATGAGTTGCGGCAGATGCTCGAGAAGATGGGCTGTGAGATCGTCGGTGTGGCCTCGCGGCTGAGAGAAGCCGAGAAATTCGCGCGGGAGACCGAACGCCTCGACGGGGTGCTGCTCGATTTGAACCTCTCCGGCGAGAATTCCTATCCCGTCGCCGAGATCCTCCACGCACGGGGCGTCCCGTTCATCATCATGTCCGGATACGACACCAGCAATATCCGCGCCGATTGCTCGGACGACGCCCATCTGCAAAAGCCGTTCAACCATGATGACCTGGCGAGCATGATGCTTCGCACGTTCATCTCCGGCGATGCCGCGTAAAGGCCCGTCCCGCCTCAGCTCATCCGGCCGCCCGGCTTCCCGGCCTTCGGGCCTTCGGGCCGGTCGCCCCGCGAACCGTATCGATCGCGCAGTGATCGCGGGTGAGGAGAATCGCTTGCTGGATGCGGCGTGAGGCAGGCGAAAATCCGCCGCCACGGGGAGCTACGGCACTTCGGGGAAAAGAAATCAGTGAATGATGATCTTCGGGCAATCTCCCGGCCGAATGGTCCGTAT
>SKZB01000009.1 GCA_007127615.1 Phycisphaerales bacterium
CCAGATGCATGAAGCCCGCGAAACTCTGGCCGAGCCCGACCGGATCGATGATCGTAAACCGCGCCTTGTCCGGCGGAAGGCAGGTCAGCAGACGGAACATGACCGTCTGCAGCACATCCAGCGGCACCCCGTCCGCGCTGCCGTCGTGTTCGATCAACATCGAGCAGTCATTGGGAAACGCCAGGGTGGCCGGGAGGATGAACTCGGTCGGACCGTCCAGTTTCAGCCGTTCATCGTCCGGCAGACCGCCGGGCAGTTCGTTCAGGCGCAGCGTTGTCCGGCCGAACCGGACGGCCGGGGCGAACGCGCGCGGCGGCGACCAGTCATTCCAGCTCGGGTCATCCCAGGCGGGAAAATACTTCTGATCGTCCGCGCGGATCGCCTCACCGAGCTCATGGACCTGCCGCATACCGGTCTTCCAGTCTTGGATGAGCGCCGCCCAGGCGTTCTCCGCCCAGTCGTTGAGTTCCTCGCGTTCGGTTTCGAGACGTGACTCCAGCTCGTGCAGATCGCGTTCGAACTCGGAGTTGGCCGCGGCAACCACCTCATCACGCTGCTGTTTCGCTTCGGCGAGTTTGCGTTGACGCCGCTCTTCGATCTCCTTCAATCGGGCGGGGTACTTCTGCTCGATGCGCCGATGACGGGCGGCCCGGCGCTCCCGGATTTCCTCGATGATCCCGCCGTACTTCTCTCGGGCCTGCTCAACCTCCCGATCGCGCGTTTCGCGCAGCTGTCCGGCGAGCCGGTCACGATCCCTTTCGGCCTGCTCAACGCACGGCCGGTGAAGCGCCGTGATCAGAAGCTGAGATTCGACCAGGGGTTGCCAGAGGGTGGCGGCCCGGCGGCGCATCGTGAGGTAAAGGGCAAGGAGCAGCACGGTCATGCCGCCCGCGCCGAGGCCGGCGTTGATCCAGACCCAGGTGCTCAGCTCGCCCCGATGGACGCCCAGCGTGATCGCGAAGGCCACAGTGGCCGCGAGGACGATCAGAAAGACCGGCACGATATTGCGAAACAGCTTGGGCAGTGACTGGGCTTCGATGGCGACCACCGCCAGCCGGGCCTGCTCCAACGTCTGATCCATCGAGCTGAGCGGCGATTCAAGCTGCTCCGGCGTGGGTTCGACCGTTCGCGCCGGATCGCGGGCGGCCGAGCCGAGACGTGAACGCCTGAGAGACTGCTCGGCGCGTTCCCGCAGGAGTTGCACCTCGTCGCGCAGACTGTCAATGACCTTGCACGACTGTTCGAACTGTTCCTGAGGACGATCCTGGCTGCCTTCGTAGACCGATTCGGTCAGCCAGATCGCTTCTTCCATCTTCCGGCGCGCCGCTTCTTCGTTGGTCTCCGCCTTTTCATCGAGCTGCTCGCGGTCCGCATCGTACGCTTCGCGTACGGCGCGGTCGTCGCGCTCGAATTCCCGTTGAATCTCGGCCGCGGTTGATTCGTACTTCGACTCGGCTTGCTGTACGCGGCGGTCACGCTCTTTGCGCAATTCGGTCCGTCCGGATTCCAGTTCCCCGTCCAGGCGCGCCCGTTCCGCTTTCTCGCGCGTGGCGATGGTCCGTTCGCGTTCGGCTCGATCGGCGGTCAGGCGTCGCGCCAGTCGGAGCAGGCGGCGCGGGCCGGTGGTCAGTGAGGCATCGGTCATGTGGACACTATCCTAAATGACGCGGCCGGTTCAGGGCGGCGGATTGGAAACGGATTGGAATCGGGGCGGGAATCGTCCGATTCGGTCCGGGCGGACCGGCGGAGTCGCGGCGGCCCGACCGTCGCCGCGATCCTCCTCACGCGGTCAGGGTCGGCACTCCTGATCCGCGCGGGCGAGCAACTCCCCCATATGGCTCATCGCGTGGGCGGCGTTGCGCAACCGCGGCTCCAGGGGATCGAGAAATTTCTCCTCGATGTCCCGGCTGACCGGATCATCCCAGTGTTCGCGAATTCGATCCCAGCGATGACGCAGATCCTTCATGGCGTCGAGCAGGTTGGCGCGGGAGGCGGAAAGGCTCATGCGGATCGATCCTCCTCGCCGTCGGGTGCTTCACGGCGCGCTTCGGGCGCCTGCAGTTTCAGGTAGGACTCAATGCTCTGCATCATGCGTTCGACCTTGGCGGCGGTGCGCGGCAGATCCGCTTCGATCAGTTCATCCACCTGCTGCAACTGGCTCAGGCAGAGGGCCGCTTCCTTCTCCAGGTTCCGAATCCAGTATTTGACGCGTTCCATCTTGCGGCGGCATTCCTCGATGCGCTGCTGGGCCCGTTCGACGGCTTTGCGTTCCAGGACCGGCGAGGTGCGCGTATCGCGCGATTCGTTTTCCGCACGGTAGAGCTCGCTCTTGGCTTCGGCGAGCTTGCGCGTCCACTTCCTTTCCTCGTGCTGCCAATACGAATAGTGATCGGTCTGCAGCCGCTGAATCCCTTTTCGCATATCGGAATGCGCGCTGATGAGCGACTGCTTGACCTGATCGCCGAACTTGGCGAGCGCGGCCTTGAAATCCTTGACCGCATCGAGGGAGCGAATGTTGGCGGACGGTGCCATGAGAAAGGGCCTGAGTCGGGGACAAGCGGATGTGGTCAACGCTGGTTGAGATAGTTTTCGATATGCTCGGCTTTGCGGAGCAGGAACGGAATGTGCTGCGCCGAGGCCTCCGTGAAGCGGTTGAGGGTCTTGAGCGTGTGCTCGAACTCTTCCGCGAACTTCTTCTGCTCCTGATCACGCCAGCTCTGGCTGAGGTTCTGCATTCGGCCGTGAAGGACCGACATCTGGTTCGACAGCGATTCGTTGAACCGTTTGAGATCCTGGGCGAAGCGGCGAAGTTCTTCCGGGTCGACAATTGCTTTGGCCATGGTGATGGATACGCCTTCACAAGGACGAAGGTTCCTCCTGCGCGGGGGAGGGGGGAATTCAGTCGGCGGAGTCGGCTTCACGCGCGGCCGGCTGTTTCACTAGGATACAAGTTGGCCCGAACCTCGTCGCGGAATCAGCGATTGAAAGATCCACCCCCGGCAGACTCGCCCATGGAACCGATCGAGCTTCTCTTTGTTCTCCTGTTTCTGGTCGTGGTCAGTTCGATCGCACTCTACTCCTACCTGCGGCAGCTCGGCCGAATCCGGCTTCTCGAGCGCGAGGTAGAGCAGCTGAGCGTCGAACGCGACCGTTTCGAACTCGCCAGCCGGGCCGCCCGCGATGCCATCTGGGATTACGACGTCAGGAACAGTCAGATTCACTGGCGCGGGGACCTGCTCAGAAACTTCGGCTACGAGGACGTGGTCACCACTGACTTTCACTGGTGGGAAGATCGCGTGCATGATGACGATCGAGAACGGGCGGCCGGCTCGGTCCGAACCGCGCTGGAATCGAACGCCGAGTTCTGGTCGTGCGGCTACCGGTTCCGCCGGGCGGACGGCAGCTTCGCCGATGTGCACGATCGGGGTTACATCCTTCGGAACCCGAAGGGCCAGGCCCACCGGTTCATCGGCGTGATCGACGACTTGACACCCCTGCGGGAGGCCGAAGCATCCCTCGGCATGAAACAGGCCCAGTTCCAGGCGCTGACCTCCAGTCTGCCCGATCCGATTGCGCGGTTCGACCGACAACTGCGGCATCTCTACGTCAATTCGGCGATGGAGCGCGTTTCCGGCCTGCCGGCCGATCAGGTGATTGGCCGCACGAATCGAGAACTGGAGCTGCCGGAAGAGCTGGTGAACACATGGGACCGTGAAATCGCCTGCGTTTTCGAGACCGGCGAGATCAGTGAATTCGGCTTCGAGTTCCAGAACGCAGATGGGCCGCGCTATCTGGTCGCCCGGGTCGCGCCGGAGCGAAAGCCCGACGGCTCGTTTGATTCGGTCGTCAGTATCGTGCGTGATGTCACCGACCTTCAGCAGGCCGAGAAGGAACTGGAAGCCCGCGAGCGTCAATACCGCCTGCTGTTCAGAAGTCATCCGCACCCGATGTTCGTTTTCGATGTGCACACGCTCGAGATTCTGGAGGTGAACGATGCGGCGGTTGATAGTTACGGCTATTCACGTGATGAGTTTCAGACCATGACGATTCTTGACATTCGTCCGGAAGAGGACATTCCGCAGTGGAGAGCGTCGCATGATCCGAACCTGGAAGGCTCCATGGAGGCGGGACAGTGGCGTCACCGCTCGAAAGACGGGACGGTGATGGATGTCGAGATTTACACGCACGCCACCGAGTTCCGCGGGCGACGAGCGGAGATGGCGCTGGCCATCAACATCACCGATCGGGCCGAGGCCGAACGCGCCCGGCGCGAGAGTGAAGCCCGGTTCACGGCCTTTATGAACAACAACCCCGCCGCGGCGTGGATCAAGGATGAGAACGGTCGTTACATCTACGCCAATCGTGCCGCGCTGGCGATCTATCAGATCACGGAGGAGAACCTGAGCGTACTGGATGATGAGAAGCTCTTTTCGGCGGACGTGGCGAAAAATCTGATTCAGAACGATGAGACGGTGCGCCGCACCCGGGAGCCGCTGCATACCCACGAGTCGATCGACCATCCCGACGGAACCCGGCACATCTGGATGATCGTCAAGTTCCCGCTCGCGCGGTCGCAGGACGTCTGCCATGTCGGCGGGTTTGCGCTCGACGTGACCGACCGCGTTCAGGCGGAGGAGGAATTGCGGGAGTACGCCAGCAAGCTGGAGCAGAGCAACCGGGAACTGGAGCAGTTCGCGTACGTGGCGTCGCATGACCTTCAGGAGCCGCTGCGCATGGTGTCGAGCTATACCCAACTGCTCGCCCGCCGCTACCAGGACCAACTGGATGCGGATGCGAACGAGTTCATCGGCTACGCCGTTGAAGGGGCGACTCGGATGCAGCAACTGATCGACGACCTGCTGGCCTATTCCCGGGTCCAGTCGCAGCGGCAGGCGTTTATGCCGGTTGATCTCAACCAATCGCTTGACGCGGCGATTAAGAATCTGGCCCACCCGATTCGGGCGTCCGGCGCCGTGATCCGTCACGATTCCCTGCCGACGGTGCGGGCCGACAGGGTTCAGATGCAGCAGGTGCTTCAGAACCTGATCAGCAACGCGGTGAAGTTTCGCAGCCGCCGAACGCCGGAAGTGACGGTCTCGGGCCGGGAGGAGGAGGGCGAATGGATCGTTTCCGTCTCCGACAACGGGATCGGGCTGGACCCTTCGTATCAGGAACGAATCTTTGTTATCTTCCAGCGGTTGCACAGTCGCAGCCGCTATCCCGGGACCGGCATCGGGCTGGCGATCTGCAAACGGATTGTCGAACGTCACGGTGGGCGCA
>SKZB01000091.1 GCA_007127615.1 Phycisphaerales bacterium
ATTCGCGATCAGCATGCCTAAGCTCGCCTAAGAATGAACAGGCAGTCTGAATATCCCCGACAAGCCAGACTGCTCGCTTCTGTCCAGACCAGTGTACGCAATCAGCCATGATTATGCAGAAATCCTGCGTCATCCACCAGTTCCCGCACCGACCGCGCCAGGATCTCCAGGTCCTCCCGGCTGATCGAGTAGTGCCGGTCGTACCGCGCTCCGATGTACGCGTAGTCGAGATCGGAGAAGCGCTCCCGGTCCTCCGGTGTCTTCATCGGAAAGATGCCCACCACCGCCGGCACGTGCTTTGCCGCCTCATCGCCGAGCGTCTCGAGGAAGTGCTCGTGGGGCTGTAGTGGGTGAAGACGAGGAGGATCGTCTTGTAGGCGGTCTCCGCCGCCTGGTGCAGGTTGAACGCGGCATACTTCAGCCTGTCTTCCGTCATCGCGTACTTGAAGCCGGAATGAAAGTCGTCAACCCTCGCCATGCCCTCCTCGAAGTACTCCCGCCCCAGCGCTGCCCTTCGCTCCGCGGAGATCTCTTTGACCTCCGCCAGCTTCACGTTCCCGGAATCGTGCAGCATGATCCCCTCCTTCACAATGTCGGTGTAAAAGTACCGCCCCTCGGTGAGCCGTTCGTTGAAACACTCGATGTCGTAGCCGATGAACCGCGCGTGGGCCTGCAGCCCCGCTTTGCGCGTCCGCTTGCTGAGCTGATCCCACCTGACCGGACTCTCTCTGCTCTCGGCGCTGCTTTCGGATTCGCTCCCCGCACCAATCCCGGAATCGGGCCCCGAACCACTTTCAGTCCCGCGCGTGATCACGAGGATGTCGTAATCCGACGGATGACCCGACCGGCGCTCATCCGGCGGCGGCAGATCCTTCTCACTCTTCCAGTCGCCCCGGGCAAACGATCCGAACAGGATCACCATCTCCGCGTCCGCGACTTCGGATCGAACGAGCTCGACCAGCCGGGCCAGGTCGGACCGATGCGCTTCCGGAAGATGACTGAGATCGGTGTTCATGAACGAAGTGCCCCGCGTCCCACCCCCCGAAAAAACACGCCCCGTCTTCAGATCCCTCCGGCCGCCCAGTATACCCGCAATCGCCCGGTGACTCCGCCAACCGTCGCACCAGTTCGTCCCGCGCCATCCGGACTTCATGCTCATCCACGGACTGGCCGCACGCACAAATCAAATGCCCCCGGTAGGTTCGAGATCCGAGATGTGCTTCCGATTCGTGGAGTGCGTGAGGACTTCGATCGCACGTTCGAGTGGCGGCCCGACGAAGGCGGCTGTTTCGGTGATGGCGCGAGGCTCGTACCCGAAGGCGGTGAGCGCATGGTTGAGCGACCGACTGATTCCCTCAAGCGGGTCAGAAAGGGTTCCATCGAGGTCGAAGAGAAACAGGTCGTCCACATGCCTCCGATCAAGTCAGCGCCGAACGCGGGCGATCAGCGGGCGGCGGCCGATCAACAATCTATCAATCTCGGATCTTCCGGAAATCGTGTGGGCTGGTTGGCATCTCGCCGCGCCTTGTGGGGGGCTTCGCCGCCAGCCCCCAACACCCCCCGGCTCCCCCCGAAAGGGCTTGGGACCTTTGCGGTCTGGTCGGTATGTGGTGTGGATGAGAGGCCAAGACCCGATCAACGCGAAGATCCAGCGCGTCAAACGCATAGTGTGCGGCGAACCGCAGACGCGAACGGCTCCGCCTGGCCGTCGCCATCCACATCCGCGGACTTGATCCCTAATCCGCCAAATCCACCCACACAGATTCCTGAAGCGCCTCAATCTACTCGTCGTCCGCCGCCGCTCGTGACCGATGCTCCGTGACCGATGCCGAATTTCCGCCCCGTCATTCGGTCATGGATACCCCAGCGATCTCCCTGTCACGAAGTGTCACGGTGTAACCGCGGAACTCGGGATCACCCTCGACAAGGTACGTCAACCGGATCGTGCCGGAGTCATCATCCATGTCGATCCCAACGCGAGTCGCCAGCCGGGACCGAAGCTCATCGGCTGCCTGGATCTCGGGGTGGCATTTGACGAGCGCGGAACAGATCTCGGGCCCCAATCTCAGGTGGTGTGCCGGAAGATCACGAAGAAGCTGCCCGCATCCACCTCTACGCGGATGAAAACGGTCCCACCGCACGACAACGCCAGAAGTGGCACACTGCTCAGTCCTCATCTGGCGAACGACCGCGTTGACCGGGCCGCCACCAGTCAAAAATGACTTCTACATCCGCGTGTTCAGCAGCGCCGGCTGACCGCCTGGTCAGGCCGCAATCACTCGCGTCTGACGACGGGTTGCGGGGAACATCTGAAAGAACAGCGCCACAGGGGAGAGAACGACCCGGATACAGTACGAGGGAATGAGCATGAGAAACTCCTTCGCGGCCGATCGGACGCGGCGAGCGGAAAGGTTCCCCGGATAGCGCTTCTTTCGGAACCGGGGAACTGCATCGTATGACCGCCTCAGCTCTGTGAAGGTGGAGAATGGCATGAGAACTTCAGTGCAGGCGGAAGCAGGTTGCCGTTGATCGCGGAAGCGGGCAATGCAGATCGAAACCAGGCCAAGGGGTACTGTGATCAGCAGCAAGCGGATGCCGAAGCCGAGTTGGAAGACCGCCAGCCCGAAGACAAGCAACGCAAACGGCGCCGCCACCTGCGAAAGGCTCCAGCGCTTTGTTGTCGTTACAACGATGTGGCCACGGGAATCGAGGAGCAGCAGAAGGCGCTGAAAGCAGTCCCATTCCGGCTTCGTGAGGTTGACGTGGTGATTGTTCAGGTCGTCGTAGACAAACCACGCGGTACCGGCAACGTATCTGACCGTCGTGTCATCCGAACTGCGGTACGGGCCAGCCAGGTCGTCGAACTCGAATGCGGAGATTTCGCCATCGAGGTATCGACGAATGATGCTCGCCAGTTGCTGTCGGTGATTGCGATTCATTGCTGGGTTCTGTCTCTCGTTGTACTTCTGAATTGCAGGATCCATTTCGCCCTCCTGCTGCGCAACAGAGTCTGGATAAGCAGGCAACACCGGGTTTTTCGCGTCAGCTTGGACCAGTGTAAGGGTACGCAATCACCCATGATCGTGCCAGGCCAATCTGCCTCCATGGCAGAGCGCGGAGCAAAGGCCGGCTCGCCGAGCCACGCCGCGCGGAACACGCTTCCAGTTGGTCTGAGATTACCCCGGGCAGGTGCCCCCTCCTTCGTCGGTCTACCCACACTTTCGCGCGCAGTCGCCAGTTAACGTCCCGAGCCCGCCCCAATCGCATCCCACTTCGTTACTCGCCCGCGCTCCCGCCCTCCCCTTCGTGCCTCCGTGCCTTCGTGCCTTCGTGCCTCCGTGCCTCTGCTCTACCTCCGAATCTCCCCCAGATCGACCACGACCCGGCCGTGCCGGTAGTAGTCCATGTTGATCGTGTTCTCGTTGATGAACGTGAAGACGAGGCAGTTGGCGCGGAGATTGTCCGCGTAGTTCAGATCGCCGAATCCGGGCCCCGCGTACTGGGCGTTGTGATAGCGTTGGGCGTGGTTGTGAAAGTGAAAGAGTGCGGTGTACGCCGCATCGAGCATTTCCTGGGAAGCGATGAACTTCTGCGCGTGCTGCCGGATGCGCGGAATGAACTCCAGCAGCTCGAAGCGCCCCTGTTCATCCAGATCGATCACCCCGCCGTACTCCGTGGTCTCGTCCCGCCGGTCGCGCTCCGCGTAATCGAAGAGATGTTCGATCATCTCGGGAACCTGAAACGCCCTGATCGCCATGTGCATGGCCACGTAATCGCCCCACTTCAAACGATCGCGCTGATCGCGCAACAGATCGCGCCGGCCGCCGCGGATATTGTCAAAGTCATCGGTGGGATGGTGGTGCCGCTGCGGATCAAGTTTCGCGGTCAGGCGTCGATCGAGTTCCTGCGTGCTCAGGGTGAGCATCTCGGGGGCGTGCCGGGCGGCGGCCACGACGATCGCCAGGTCGCGCAGTTCCAGCTCGCGGCGACGCTCGGGGGGAAGCTGCGCCATCGCGCTGCGGGCTTCGGACCAGAAATCGGCGCGGCTCGGCTCCCGCAGTTTGCGCAGCCAGAGAATCTCTTCGCGGTTGTGCGGCACGATGCCGAGCTCTTTCGCCCCCGCGCGGAGATCGATCAGCATCACGTCATCTTCGGGCAACTCCGCCCCGGTCAACAGTTCGAGCAGCCGGTCGCGATGCCCGAGCCGGTGCAACAGGTCCCAGCAGCGCACCCGCAGTCCCTGTTCCGCGACGGAGCGCGCGGTCAGAAAGGTGTCGAAGAGCAGATCGGCGATCGCCTCCTCGCCGTGCAACTTCACCAGCGTCTGGTACTCGATGCGATCGGATTCATCGCGGATGAGCGGGTTCTCCCGTCCCCATCGGCTGATCAGCGCGGGGGTGAGCTCGACCCAGCCGCGGTCGGCGATCAGTTCGCTCAAGCGCTGCGACCAGCCGGGCATGTTGAGGCGGGGATACCGCTGACGGATCGTACGTTTGAGCGCTTCGGGGTCCATCACTTCGAGACGTCCGAATGCCTCTTCGCGCACGGCCACGGTGTACCCGGGCACGTACATGAGCCGGTGAAGCTGTTCACGGTAGGTTTCGTCGTCCGGCGTGGTATCGAGCGCGTTCATCGCCGCGACCTGCCGGCCGGGTGAATTGTTCGGATCACGCAGTTCCCCCATGGCCTCTTCGATGGGGACGGTCGTGGCGCAGCCGACCGAAAGCAGCGTCAAAACCAGGAGAAGCAGCGCCACCGGGGTGGCGGTCCGGTCGCCGCAACCCTTGTCAGCGTGGCGCCGGTCAGAGTGGCGCCGGTGAGATTCGCACCGGGTCAGTCGGTCCTGCTGCGTTTGGATCGTGTGGAGCATCCCGGTAGTGTACCGATCAGGATGCACCCGACCACGCAACCGGCGGATGGGCGGGGTTTTTCACATCGCCGGTGCGATACGTCAGTCCAGGACGTCGGTGCAAGAGTCGGTGCAAGATTCGGTGCAAGGGCGCCGGTGCCGGCAACCCGATGCGGGGCCAAAACGCCGGCCGCTGCCGCGGCTAACCCCAGTTCTCCAGGAGGAGCAGCAAGTCGACGATATCGACGTACCCGTCTCCGTTGATGTCCGCGGGACAGTCAAAGGTGAACTCGCACGGCCCCCAGTTCCCGAGCAGCGTGAGCAGATCGTTCACATCGACCGCACCGGTCCCGGTCAGATCACCGGGTGTGCGAATGCACGTCCCCAGGCCGGTGATGAAAGCCGACTTCCCGCCCGTGTTCGGCTG
>SKZB01000029.1 GCA_007127615.1 Phycisphaerales bacterium
CGCTTCGTTCCTTCGTGCCTATTCTGAATCCGTGCGGGTCACCCACAAAGATTCCTGAAGTGCCTCACTTTGATCCTTGCGCATTGCGATCGGTCTCGGTCGTAATATCCCGTCTGTCGTGTTCTTTATCTGCGCACCGATCGCGCAGAACAAGTGTTCACCTCCTCGTCTTCAGAGACTCAGGAACTGTGCAAAACGAAAAACGCCCCGGAGTGGGTCTCCGGGGCGGATCGGGTCGCGTCAACCCGTTATTCAATGGGGTTGGACGAGCTACCTCTCCGCGGGGAGACCGATGTAAAGGCCATCGAATCCGAAGTCGTACCGATCGGCATCAATCGCCGATTCTTTTCGAACGACGACGGTGATCGCATCAAGCTTCGATGTCCGCGTGGATGTCCGCGTGCATGTCCGCGTGCATGATGGATTGTGGTTCATGGCTTCAAACATGGTCACCTCCTGCGGAAAACGCATCCGCATTCCTGGGAAGGGCGTAAACATAACACCCGCATGACGGCTGTCAATACAAGAATCAGAAAATTGCATCAAACGGCAAAGATGAGATTGCTTCTCAATTCCTGCGCACGTCCCGCGCACGGGCAGATTCTCGTTCACTCGCCCCGGTCGAACATGCCTTCGATAAACGCATCCGGATCGAACGGTTCAACGTCGTCCGGCGTTTCGCCGACGCCGATCAGTTTGACGGGCACGTTGATCGCCTCCCGGATGGCGAGGATGATCCCGCCCTTGGCCGTGCCGTCGAGTTTGGCCAGGAAGATCCCCGTCACATCGATCGCTTCGTTGAAGATCTTCGCCTGATGGACCGCGTTCTGTCCGCTGGTCGCGTCGAGCACCAGCAGCACTTCGTGCGGCCCGTCGGGAATCTTCCTGCCGATGACGTTGCGAATCTTGGTGAGCTGCCGCATCAGATTTTCCTGCGTGTGCAGGCGGCCGGCGGTATCGATGAGCAGCACATCCACGCCGCGCGCGATGGCGGCATCGGTGGCGTCGAACACGACCGACGCGGGATCGGCCCCCGTGCTCCCACGCACCATTTCCACGCCCAGCCGGTCCGACCAGATCGCGAGTTGTTCCACCGCGCCGGCCCGGAACGTATCCGCCGCCGCCAGCAGCACACTGCGCCCTTCATCCCGCAGACTCTTGGCGATCTTCGCCACGCTCGTCGTCTTCCCCGCGCCGTTGATCCCCGCCACCAGAATGACGGTCGGCTTCTTCTTCGCCACCGCCAGTGAACGATCCGCGTCCGACCAGCGCGCTTTCAGTTGCTGCTTGAGATATTCAATCGCATCTTCGCCGCGCGACACCCGGCCGGTGCGGAACTCCGTGCGCAGATTGTCAATGATCTCCGTGGCGGTCTTGACGCCGACATCCGCCGTGATGAGGTAGGTCTCAATCTCGTCGATCAGATCTTCGCTGAGCGTCTTGCCGAACAGCAATCCGCGCAATCCGCCCGAGAACGCTTCCCGCGTCCGGCTGAGACCCTTGCGAATCTTGTTGACCGTCGAACGAAACAGTCCCATGGCTTCACGCCTCCCCGTTCGTGTCACCGCCGGCAGGGGAGGTTTCGGCCCCTTCGGTCCGATCCCGGTGCAGACGGTAAATCTTGTCGAGCACGCCGTTGATGAAGAGCGGCGACTTTTCGGTGCTGAACTCCCGGGCCAGCTCAACCGCTTCGTTGATCGCCACTTTGGCGGGCGTTCGGCCGGCGGCCATCTCATGGTGCGCCAGGCGCAGAATGTTTCGATCCAGCATCGGCTGCCGGTGGGTGGGCCAATCCGGCGTGATCGCCGCGATATCCCGATCCGCCCGCTCCCGCGCCGCCCAGGCCGCCTGCGCGAGATCGAAGCCCTGCTGGTGGGTCTGTTTGCTGCCGGGAGACTGCTCAAGCGACTCGCGCACGATCTCCGGTGAGTCGGAACTGCCGGCATCAAACTGGTACATCGCCTGCAGCGCACACCGGCGAACATCACGCGTCACGCTCATGCGCCGCTCCGCTCCGCCCTGCGTCCGAACTGAACCTCGCGCACCTGACGGATCGCGCCGGCGGCTTCGATCGCCGCGGTCATCGCTTCCTCGCCCTTGTTGCCCTGCCGTCCGCCGGCGCGATTTCGCGCCTGACCCATCGTCTGGCAGGTGAGGACACCGAACGCGACCGGCACGCCGGTTTCGACGCTGATCTGCGCGAGGCCGTTGGAGACGGCGGAGCAGATGTATTGATCGTGCGGCGTTTCGCCGGTGATCACGCAACCGATCGTGACGATCGCATCGACCTCGCCCCGCCGCGCGATCGCGGCCGCGATCGAGACGAGCTCGAACGAACCCGGCGCGGGGATGACGAGAAGGTTCGATTCCTCACCGCCCGAATCCAGAAAGGTGGAGACCGCGCCGTCGCGCAGCGCATCGGTCACCTCCGCGTGGTAGCGGCTGGCGACGACGGCGATGCGGAGATCGGCGGCGGAGGTGGTTCGGGTGATCGGGGTGTGCATGGACAGATTGATCGATCGGGCAATCGGGCAAAAATCGGGCGAGCCCGGCATGGTACGTTCCAACCGGGGATCGTTCAATTCCCGAGCGAAACGATCGAAAAACCCCGCACGAAACGCCACGGGCGGACATGCCCCGCGCTGGTACACTGACGAAACCATGAAACAGTATCTCGATCTCATGCGACGAGCCCTCGAAGACGGGGCGGAAAAACACGATCGCACCGGCACCGGCACGCAGAGCATCTTCGGCCACCAGATGCGCTTCGACCTCGCCGACGGCTTCCCGCTGGTGACCACCAAGAAACTCCATCTGCGATCGATCATTCACGAGTTGCTCTGGTTTCTGCGCGGCGAGACGAACGTCCGCTCCCTGCACGAAAACAACGTCACCATCTGGGACGAATGGGCCGATGAAAACGGCGAGCTCGGACCGGTGTACGGCAAGCAGTGGCGCTCCTGGACCACCCCACACGGGGAAACGATCGACCAGATCGGCAACGTCGTCGAGGCGATCAAGCTCAACCCCGATTCGCGGCGCCTGATCGTGAGCGCGTGGAACGTGGCGGAGATCGAACACATGGCGCTCCCGCCGTGCCACTGCCTGTTCCAGTTCTACATCGCGGGCGGCAGATTGAGTTGCCAGCTCTACCAGCGTTCGGCGGATATCTTCCTCGGCGTGCCGTTCAACATCGCCAGCTACGCGCTGCTGACGATGATGATCGCGCAGGTGACGGATCTCGAGCCGGGCGAGTTCATCCACACCTTCGGCGATGCGCACCTCTACCGCAATCATCTCGAGCAGGCGCGCGAACAACTCTCGCGTGAACCGCGGCATCTGCCGACGATGCGCCTCAATCCGCGCGTGAAATCGATTTTCGAGTTTGTCTACGATGACTTCGAGCTGGTGAACTACGATCCCCACCCGCATATCAAAGCACCCGTCGCGGTCTAGTTCGATATGCATCAAGGTACCGGCACGTCCACTTGAGTGCCGAATCGTAACGGCCCACCTTCCCTCCGCCCCTCCGCCCTTCGTCTCCGTCGCTCTCCCCATGCTCTCCATGATCGCCGCCATGTCGGAGAATCGCGTGATCGGCCGTGACGGCGGGCTGCCGTGGCATCTGCCGGCGGATCTCCGGTTCTTCAAGCGAACCACCGAAGGCCATCCGGTCATCATGGGCCGGAAGACCTTCGAATCGATGGACGGTCCGCTGCCGAAGCGGTTCAACATCGTCATCACCCGCCGGGCGAACTACGAAGCGGACGGCGCGGTCGTAGCCCGCACGCTCGACGAGGCGATCGAAGCCGCCCGAGATGCGGCCGGCGGCGATTCGGACGAAATTTTCATCACCGGCGGGGCGAAGATCTACGAGCTCGGCCTGCCGATCGCCGACCGGATGTATCTGACGACCATCCACGCGGAAGTCGAAGGCGATACGTTCTTTCCCGAGTTCGACCTCTCCGCCTGGTCGATCGTTCACGAAGAGCACCACCCCGCCGATGATCGGCATGCCCACGCCATGACCTTCCGCACGCTCGACCGTCGAACCGCATCGTGATTCGTCCGGGCGCGCCGGGACGAACCGGCAGCGCTGCGGAGCGGGGCTTACCGCCAACGGAATCCGCACTCCGAACAACGGAGCCCCGGCCGGGGGCCCTTGGCGTAGCCACATTCACCGCAGTGCTGCTCGCGCCAGGTCCGGCGACGTTTCGAGAGCAGCGCCAGCACCACGCCCGGGCCCGCCAGCCAGATGCCGATCGCCACACTGCCGTAGAGGGCGTAGTACGAACCGGACCAGCAATAGCAGTCGGTGCGTCTTCGAATCATGATGTCCATCGGGAGGACGCACAGCAGCTCGATCGCCGTCCCGCTCAGGAGAATGCCGACCGTGCGCTGGAGGCGCGTCTCCGGCCACGGCGCACGCGTGAAGATCCAGATGGCGATGCCCCAGACCACCCAGCTCACGCCGAGCAGAACGCCGAGCGCGGGCATGTACAACGAATGCTGTTCCAGATCGGGCGCCCACTCCATGATGCCGAGAAAAAACGTCATCGCCAGCGCCACGGCCACGACGAGCACCGCGCCGATTCCGCCGGCGATCACCGTGCTGATGAACAGCGATCGGCCCTGCGAATCAGCGCGAATCGGCTGTCGCCAGACCGGCATCAGAAACAGCAGTTGCAGAGCCACGAAGATGGCAATGGCGGTGCCGGAACGTTGCCACCAGCCCGGAGAAGTCAGATCAGAAGCGAACTCGGACGGCAGCTCACGAAGCGTGGACCAGGGTGGCCACCGATCGATCAGCAGGAGCAGCCGAACGGCATTCAGCACCAGAAGCAGAAACAGCGTGTAAACCGGCAGAAAGACGGCCAGCACTGCCCACCGGTTTCGCGCCCAACGGCGCTCCACCCCTTCGAAGTTTGACCACCAGGTGCCGGGCATCATCACACCCTCCTCCTCCAATTCTACGCGCCCGTCCATTCGAATGCGGCATCACGGAGTCGACGTTGGGACCCGGCGCCTCCGCGGGGACGACGTGCAGTCGTGAACTCTCCACCCCTTCGTCGCTCCGTCGCATGCTTCGCCCATCTCCGGGGGCGGGACGAAGCATGGCACCCTTCAGACATTCTCCATCACTCTACCCCTCCGTCGCTCCGTCGCTTCGTTCCCCCCCCTTCGCCCCTCCGGGGCGAATCTCGATTTTGACAACCGCTTTCCACGGGTTGCGCATCGGTCGGCGGCGCCGCCCGATGCTTCACCCGTGGCTACA
>SKZB01000269.1 GCA_007127615.1 Phycisphaerales bacterium
ATCATTGCATGGTGGACTCCTTTCATTCCACAAGACGAAACAGGTATCCTGACGCACCGAAGAACACGAAGGACACGAAGGACATCAAGATGGGATGGAGGAGTAAGCGACGAAGCGACGGAAGGGCGGAGGGAGGCGTCCAGTCATGGATCCCCAACTCCCGGCTTACCGATGAACTTCAACGTGACGGAACCGACGAAGCCGAAGGATGGCCTTAAGCGCTTCGTCCTGCGGTTTCCTTCGTGTTCTTCGCGCTCTTCGTGGTGAGATCACGGACCGCGAGCGCCGCGAACCGGCGCGACAGATTTTCGCCATGCATGGGGCGCCCGGCTGAGCCGGCGGCATGCGAAAGTGCGAACCATACCCGGCGCGGCCTCGGAACTGGTGATCCCGGGATGTAACCACCGCCGCCCTGTCCCGATTCCTCCCGCTCCACCCGATCATCATCGACCGCCGGGCAAAGTCCTTTCTGGTCAAACGTATCTCGGGTCACGGACGGCGCCGCACCCGCCGGCCATCCTCGACGCCGTCACCGGGGTGAATGATGATCTGCTCGCCCGGTTCGAGCCCCTGCTTCACCTGGGCGTGCAATCCGGTCTGACGGCCGATCGTGATGTGGCGGCGAATCGCCCGGTCCCCTTCGATGACGTACACCGCCCACGCACCGCCCGTGCGAAAGAGCGCGCTCGTGGGAACTTGTACGACCTCATCATCGTCCCAGATGACGATTCGCGCCTCGACCCGAAAGCCGTCGCCGAGCGTCGGGCGATCCTCGGGCGGGTTGATGAAGTCGATGATGACATTGACGCGCTGCTCTTCGACGCCGAGCGCGGAGACCTTCGTGAACGCCTGCGGCTCGACCAGCCGCACCCTGCCGTAAAGAACGTCCTCACCGCCCCAGTAATCGATTGATACCCTGGCCCCCGGCTCAATCTGCACCGCGTCGGTCGATAGAACATCGACGACGATCTCCAGATCCGCCGGATCGCCCAGTTCCACCAGTGGCGTGCCGGCCTGGACGACGGCGGTGCTCTCCTGAAAGACGCGCAGGACGCGACCGTCAATGGGTGAGCCGATGCGAAGCTGAGCATCCTGCTCATCGCCATTGCCGTCGGGCCGGGAGCGGACGAGGGCGGCCCGGGCTAGCTCAAGCTCAAACTTTGCGATCTCCTGCTCAAACCGGGCGGCGTTGTAGATCTCGGTCGCGCTGCGCCAGGCAGTCACCGCCAGATCGACCTCGCGCTGAGTCGCGGCCCCGCGATCCGCAGCCCGTTGCGCGCGGGCCATCTCCGCCTCGGCGTAGTCCAGTTCAGATCGCGTCCGCTCAAGATCGGTCGCAGCCCGGCGCACCGCCGCCTCCGCCCGGCGCACGCGGGCTTCGGTCTCGGCAATCGCCCGTGCATCGAGCAGGGCCGGATCACTCGGATCAATTCTCGCGATGCTGGTGCTCGTCGAGTCAACGGCGTCGCCGGCGCGAAGCTGGATGCGCTGAAGCCGGCCGGCAAGCGGCGCGGAGACGATGTACCTCTCCCGGATGCGGGTCCGGCCGTCATCATCAACGGTGACCTGCATCGGGCCGCGCACCACCATGGCCGTCTCCACCGCCACGGGTTGGGGAAGGAACGCCAGCCCGATCGCCGCGGCGACGGCGAGAATGACCAGGATGCCGATGATGCGTGAGATCAGTCGTTTCATGGGCCTGTATCCTAATCGTCGTCGGGACATCGGGTCATCGGCGCGTCACCGGTGGAATCATGTTCCCGTCTTCAGTACGGCGACGAGGTCGAGTCGATCGATGCCGCGACGCACGAAGAGCGCAGAGGCGATCGTCGCCACCAGCACCGTCGCCGCGGCGGTCGCGTAGGTGGCCGGCTCAATGACCATCGGCAGGCGCAGATCCTCGGTATCCATCGCCACGACGGCCAGCCGGGAAAACCAGTAACCGATGAAGAGCCCCACCGGAATGGCGATCAAGGTGAGCAGCGTCAACTCGCCCAGGAGAATCGCCGAGACTTCCCCGCGAGAAAAGCCGATCACGCGCAAGGTCGCCAGCTCATGACTGCGCTCGGCAAAGGTGATTCGGGCCGCGTTGTAGACCACGCCGATGGCGATGATGCTGCCGAAAATGATGTTGAACAGGCGCATCGTCAGCACCATCTCGGCGTACGTCTCCATAAAGCTGTCAATCGCGGCCCGCTTGATGGTGACGCCGCCGACGCCGGGCGTCTCCTTGAGAGCCGAATAGAGTTCGGTCAGTCGCTCGGAGTCGACGGCGAGATGCGCGCCGCTGATACGGTCCTGCTCGCGCATCAGGCGCAGGGCGGCCTCGCGATCCATCCACGCGCCGTCTCCGGCGTACTGCCGCACCACCGCCGCGACCGGCATCTTCCGCACCGGTCGCTCGCGCTCGAGCACCTCGACCGTGACCACGTCGCCGACCCGGATGCGCAGCCGATCCGCGAGGCTGTCCGACACCACCAGCCCGTCGCTCGGCGGGACGACCCGGCGTTCCTGATCGTCCATCAGGTGGGTGAGGGTGCTCCCGGAGGGTGCTCCCATGATTCCCATGATGCCGACGCGCTCCGAACGCTGCTCGAACCTTAGTCGAGCGGGAATCGCCCGGAATCCTTCGGCGCGAAGGACGCCCGGCATTCCGGCCAGCTCTCGTTCCGCCCGACCCGCCGCGGAATCGAAGAACCTCACCGTGACATCCTGTCGCTGCGAACGGTGAAACTCATACTCGATCAGGGAATCGACGATATCCGAACTGAAGCTGCCGAGAATCATGACCGATGCGGCCAGGGCAATGCCGAGCGTGGTCATCGCCGCCCGCAAGGGGCGACGCTCGAGAGTGCGCAGCACCATTCGGGCCGCCTGACTGAGAAACGATTGCACGCCGATCCGTTCGATGATCGTCGGCCGAAACTCCGGGGGCGGTTCGGGACGCATTGCTTCCGCCGGCGGCAGAATCACCGCCCGGCGCACCGCCGCCGCCGCGCCGAGGGAGGCGACGAGAAGTCCGGCGGCCAGCGTCGGCACGACCACCCGCCAGTCGAGGTGATACTCATGCCACGGGAAACGGAAAAAATGCGCGTAGAACTGCGTCAGGGCCCGCCCGAACCATGCCCCCAGCGCCACGCCAATGATCGAGCCGACGGTGGCGATGATCAGGACGAACTGAAGGTAATGCAGCCCGATCTCCCACCGGGAATACCCGAACGCCTTGAGGGCGGCGATCTGCTCCCGCTGCGTGCCCACGATGCGCGACAATGCCATGTTCAGGAGAAACAGCGCGACCGCAAAGAAAATGACGGGCGTCATCACCGCCATGGCCCGTAACTGCTCCAGTTCCCCGGAGATCAGGCGGTGCGAGGTCTGCTCGCGGCGGTCGAACGCACCGAGCCCGCCGTAGCGCTCGGTCAGCCGGTCGAGCCGGGCGATGATTTCCTCCCGATTTGCGCCGGGCAGGGTGGAGAGGGTGATGCTGTTGAACGACCCTTCCAGATCGAAGGCCGCGGCGAGTTCCGTCTCCCCCATCCAGAAGACGCCGAAGCGCCGGTTGTCCGGGAGCAGGTCACCCTCGCGGATCTCGTAGATGTACTCCGGAGAGAGGGCAATGCCGACGATCCTCAGCGTTCGGAGCCGGCCGTTGATGATCGCGCGAACCGAATCGCCGGAGCGCAGTCCGTGGGCATCGGCAAACGCGTGGCTGACAAGCACCTCGCCGCGACGGCCGGGTTCGATCCAGCGCCCCTGGCGGAGATGGAGATCATTGAGCATCGGCTGCTGCCGATCGGGGATGGAGATCAATCTTCCGATCGCCGGCTCCGGCATGTCCACCAGGTCAAGGTTCACCTCGGCGACGATGCGGGTCTGCACCTGGGAGACGCCGGGCAACTCCGCCACCCGCGGCCGGAGCGTCTTCGGCGCCCGTTCGAGAGAGGCCCAGATGTGCCCGAAGCGATACTCGTTGTAGTAGCGATCCATGGTGACGGTCAGCGAATGCAGGGTCGACAGGGACATCACCAGCATCGCGGCGCCGCAGGCGAGAACCAGCGCGATCGCCAGCGCCTGGCCTTTCACCTGTCCGAGGTCGCGCAACAGTTTTCGGTGCATGGCGGTCAGCATGAATCGGTCTCAAGACAGGAAGTCATCGAGGCAACGAAGCTTTGCACCATTTGATGCCTTTCTGCCCTGGTGCCTCCCGCCCTCACCACTTGATCTCCCCCGGCGGGCGTCTGGTTTCGTTTCGTCTGATCTCCGCGATGCGGCCGTCGGAGAGCGAAATCACCCGCTCGGCCATCTCGGCAATCGAGACATTGTGGGTGATGATCACCGTGGTCGTTCCCAGTTCCCGATTGATCCGCTCGATGACCTCAAGAACCACCACTCCCGTTTTGACGTCAAGCGCGCCGGTCGGTTCATCGCAGAGCAATACCTCCGGCTGTTTGGCCACGGCCCGTGCGATCGCGACGCGCTGCTGCTCGCCGCCGGAGAGCTGAGCGGGAAAGTGATCCATCCGTTCCTTCAATCCGACCAGGTCAAGCGCCTCCTCCGGCGACATCGGGTTTCGGGCAATCTCCGTCACCAGCGCCACGTTCTCCCGTGCCGTCAGGCTCGGGATGATGTTGTACAACTGAAAAACGAAACCCACGTGATCGCGCCGGTAGCGGGTGAGCGCGGCGTCGTCGGCTCGGGTGAGTTCATGGTCGCGATACCGCACCGTGCCTCCCGTCGGCAGATCGAGCCCGCCGAGAATGTTGAGCAGGGTCGACTTGCCGCTTCCCGATGCGCCGAGCATGACGATGAACTCACCGGCGTAGAGATCCAGATCGATACCGCGCAGGGCGTGCACCCGGACTTCGCCCATCTGGTAGACCTTCGTCACGCCCCGCGCGACGAAGACGGCTTCCGAACCGGCAGCGCGGCCGGAGACCGAAGGGGAAGCGGGCGGATCGGCAACATCTCTTCCGGCGGGCATCGCGGTCATCCTGGGGCTCGTGCCTTGGGCGCATCGGGTTCCGGCCAACGATTCACCATGGTACCTGCCCCGCCGCGTTTCCTGAGGGGGCGTCCGACGGAAGGAAGGCCACGCGACGGAGCGACGGAGGGGCGGAGGGAGGCGTCCAGTCACGAATCCCAACTCCCGGCTTGCCGATGAACTTCAACGTGACGGAGCCGAAGGATGGCGTCAGGCGTTTCCTGCTCTTTTTGAATCCTTCGTGCTCTTCGTGATCTTCGTGGTTCTCTGAGAACAGATCGACGGAGATG
>SKZB01000073.1 GCA_007127615.1 Phycisphaerales bacterium
TCGGACATTTCTTCACCTCAGAGATTCTACAACCCTCTCGCCATCCCTTCGTCGCTCCGTCGCTTCGTCGCTCCGTCCCTTTGTGCCTACGTGCCTCCGTGCCTCCGTGCCTTCCGTACCTCCCGGACAAGCCACTTCATCGGCAGGTGATCAAAAGACAGCGCCCGCAGCACAAAGGCCGCGGGCGCGCCGTGATGAATCGGCGGACCGGGTGTGTTCGCCCCATCTGCATTCACCCCCGATCGGGCGGAATGCGGGCGAAAATGCGTCACTCGATCACGATCGGTTTGTTCCAGGCGTAGCTGCGATCACGCTCTCGCTGCTCCGTTTCATCCGCTTCAACTTCATCGGACGCATCGCGGGAGAGATCCCGGAAGGGATCGGGCTGGCCGAGTGATCCGGTTTCGGAGTTGAACCGGGCCCGGGCCTCGTAGTCGCGCTGGACGCCGCGGCGTTCCAGGGTCTGGAGCTGCGCTTCCTGCACCGCGCGAAGCTGGGCGAGCTTGCCTTCGACCTGTTTGAGATTGCCCACCTCGCCGTAGCGCTCGAAGTTCTCGAGGGTCGCCTGCTGTTTTTCGGTGAGCTGGATCAGACGCTCATTACGTTCGATGGAATCGATCTGGCGGTCGAGCTGCCAGAGCTGCGTCTGAAACTGATCGAATTCGGTTTCGAGTTGCGCGAGGATGTCGCCGAGGCGCGTCTTCTGTTCGTTGAGGAACTTGTACTGATGACGATCCTGTTCGCGCCGGTCGAGATAGCCGGTGCGGACGTTGTTGATCCGCCGCGCTTCGTGATAGGCCTGCTCGAGGTTGTAGCGTACACCGTCAAAGCCGATCGAAACCGGGCGAGCTTTCGCTTCCTGCTCGTTTTCCGCGCGGGTCACGAGCGTCTTGAGCCGCTTCAGATCGTCGGTGGTCATGGCGATGATGCGGTCGGCGATCTCCACATCGCGCTCGATCTGGCCGAGTTGGTGATTCACCTCGGCGATCTCGCCGCGGACTTCGGCGATCCGTGAAGGGTACTCATCGGCGAGGCGCGAGAGCTGACGGCGGAGCGCGACGGGGTCGCTGATCTTGGAGTCCACGGTCTTCTGCGCGTAGGAACGGATCTGATCGAAGCCGGCCGCGACACGCTCCGGCCCGACCAGAAGGGTCGTGCCGCCGAGCGCGATGCCCGCGAACAGACCCCAGCGAATAACGGAACGGGTGATGCACTTCATGGTGGTGTCCTTTCTTCTGGCCCGCCGGTGGGCGGCAACGACCAAAGGATGAAGAGTCGAACAGGTGCTTTCGGCGACGCCGGATTCCGCCACCGCGGCGGGGCGTCACTACCTGAGTCATTGGGAGCCGCCCGTCTCCGATTTCACATCCGCGCCCCGATCCTCCGGCGAGCTGCCGATAACCCGATTTTCAGCGGAAGAATCACGCCCCACGAGCGCCCCACGAACGACGGGTACCCCCGAATTCGACCCGGTCCCGGCCCGGCATGTCGTAAACTTCATGTCATGTCAAGATTTGCCATGTCATGCGATATCATGTCATTTCATGTCATTTCATGTCATTTCATGTCCATCGTCCTGCCGCCGCCGGCGGCCGATTGACCCGGGAATGAAAACCGAACCACCCGTCGCCGTATAAGCTGGCAGCGATTCAGTCAGGATGCCGTGATGATGAACCAGATGACGACAACCTTCGTCCGCCGGCTGCGGGACCGGGACGAGTCGGCGTGGTACGAGCTGTGGGAAACCTTCGGGCCGGTCCTGCGGGCGCAGCTCACCCGCTGGGGGCGCGGCCGCGTCGGCGCCGAAACCGTGCGCGATCTCACGCAGGAGACGCTTGCTGCCCTTTCAACGTCCATCGACCGGTACGATCCCTCCCGCGGCGCGCGGTTCAGCACCTGGTTGCTCTCGATCGCGAAGCACGCGCTGGGCGATGAGATTGATCGCCGGATGGCCCTCAAGCGGGGTGGCGGCGCGAAACCCGTTGAACTCGACGAGCGGTACATGGGCCGAACTTCGGAGATCGAGGCCGACGCCCGGTACGAACAGTCGGTCTTTGAGGCGAAGGTCTACGCCGCGATTCGCAAGGCCGAATCAGAATCGAATTTTGTGCACTTTCAGGTCTACCGCATGCGGGTACTGGAAGGACATCCCGGCAAGACCGTCGCCGAACAACTCGGGATCAGTGAACCGACGGTGAGCCGGCACATGCAGCGGGTGCGGGATCTCCTGAGGACGCGGCTGGGAGAGATCATCGCGACCTACAGCTTCACGCCGGAGGAGCGGGACGAACTGGTACGGGCCGGTCTTCAGAATGATGATGCGCTGTTTGATGAGGCGTTGTCGGAAATTTATCACCGGCAATCCCAACTGATACTGGACGATGAGGCCACGGCCACGGGCGAAGTCTGAGGCCCGGACCGAATCCGATCCGTCCGGATCAGGAGATTTGATATGACCATGATCGGTCCGCTCATCCTGTTGCTGCTCGGCACGTTGTTCTTCGTGCTGCTCATCGCGTTCGTCCTGGTGCCGATCATGCGCGGGATCGGATGGACAATGACGTACTTCTTCCGGACGGTCGGCTGGTTGATCCGCCATCTTGTCGAATACGTTGCGGGGACCATCGGCGATGTGATCCGTCTCACCGGATCGCTCATCGCCATCGTGATTCTTTCGCTCTTCGTGCCGCTGAATGTTCTGATCGGACGATGGTCCGCCGCCACGCATTACGCGGTTTCCGTCAAACGGGAGTGCCTCATCGCCGGTGAATGTCTGTACCGCGCCCTGCTGCACCGGCCGTTGAAACTCTTCTGGCTGCACGGTCTGCTCGAGGGCGTGGAGCAGCGGGTGCCGATGGCATTGGAAGGTGCGCCGACGGCCGATCGGCCGCGCGGCCGGTCCGGACAGTTCGACGGCTACGAGATCGTGGGCTCACTCCGCGCCGGCGGGTCGGGCGGCAAACTCTACGTCGCCCGTCCGGATGAGAAGAAACGGCGCAAGCTGAGCGGCCAACCGGAACTCGTGGTGATCAAGTCCTTCACCCTGTCGGAAGGATCCTCCCTGCCGCAGATCGTTCGCGAATCGCGGGCGCTGGAGAGCGCGAAGAAGCTCGGACACGTGCTCGATCACGGCATGGACGACCAGCGGTTCTTCTACGTCATGCCCTACCATCCCGGCGACCACCTCGGTGTGGTCACCCGGCACCTGCATGCCGTCGGCAGCGAGCGCGGTCTCGATCACGAGTCGCTCGGTGACGTCCTGGGCTACGTCGGCGATCTGCTCGACACGCTGGTGGTCTACCACGAGGGCGGGCTCTGGCACAAAGACGTCAAGCCCGAGAACATCATCGTGCACGACGGCCGGGCGCACCTGGTCGATCTCGGGCTGGTCACCCCGCTCAAGAGCGCGATGACGCTGACCACCCACGGCACGGAGTATTTCCGGGATCCGGAAATGGTGCGCATGGCGCTGCGGGGCGTGAAGGTCCACCAGGTCAACGGCGCGAAGTTTGATATCTACGCCGCCGGGGCGGTCCTCTACTTCGTGCTCGAAAATGAGTTTCCCGCCCACGGTGGATTGAGCCGTTTCAACCGGACTTCGCCCGAGGCGTTGCGGTGGGTGGTGCGCCGCGCGATGGCGGAATACCACCAGCGGTACGAGTCGGCAAACGAGATGCGGCAGGATCTCGCGTTTATCGCCGCCTCCTCCGATCCCTTCTCGATCAAGCCCGCGCACCTGCCTTCGATGCGCGACGGGGGCGAGCACGATTCGTCCTTCGAAGTCGATGACGCCGAGCGCACGTTCGATTTCTCACCGCGGCGCGCGCCGAAGCCCGAGCCCGTCGGTCCGCCTCCGGCCGCGCCGAATGAACCCGCGCCCGCCCTCTCCGCCCGTCGTCCGCGTCTGCGGGTCACCAACTGGTGGACCGGCGAGTACGTCGTCGATCAACCGGGCCGGCGTGCGCATCAGATCGCCTCGAAACACACGCGGGGAAAACGGCGGAGCCCCGCGCCACCCGCGGCGTACCAGCCCTACCCCGCGCCGGCGAAACATGCTTCCGCCGGCCGGGAACGTGCCCGCGCGCAGGGTCCGATGGAGCGCGCCAACTTCGCCGTCTTTCTGATCACCACGCTCGTTCTGTCGGTCGGTCTCTGGGCGGTCTTCACGGCGCTCAACTGGGGCCGACCTTCACCGACCCCATCGCCGGTTCAATCCCCGGTCGCCGGAGCGGGTTCGGCGCCGACCACCATCACCCGCGACGACGGCTGGCGGGTCGACTTTCTGGCCGAAGATGACGTCCCGCCGGTCCTGTTCGTCCGGTTTGCCGCCGACGGATCGATCGATCCGCAGCCCGAACCCCACCGCGACGCGATCCGCACGCTCGAACAAGGGGGCTACCGAGTCGTGCACGATCCGGCCCTGCTGGATGAAGAAATCCTTGAAGTTCTCCGGGCGTGGAACACCCCGGCCGCCGATGATGAGCGTGCCCGTGATCTCATCGAGGACTGGCTGGCCGAACACGAACTGCAGGGCTTCCTTCGCATCATGATCGACGATGACGCCGGCGAACCCTCGGTGGACCGCTACCACTCGATCCGCAGCAATGCATCAGAGCGGCGCTGGTTCCGTCCGCTGCCCGCACCGGCCGGCGGCGCCTCGGTTCTCTGGATCAACGATCATCCGGCCAAGCGATCTCCGGACATTCGGCGGCAGACCGAACGGATGAACCGCATGTTGGAGCTCTCCGGCTGGAGAATCATCGAGGACACGGAACTCGAAGCGCGGGCCCGGCCGCTGCTCCCCGCCCCGCTTCATGAAGCCGAAGCGTCGATCTCGGGTCGGCTCAAGCCGCTTCTGGACGAGGCGGAACTCGACGGGATCGTCGGGATTTTCGCCTCGCCATCCGATCCATCCGGATCGGAGCGTGCGCGCGGCGTCATCTACCGGGTTCCGGCCGCCGATTGAGTCCGCGAACTCCGTGAACAGATCGACGGAGAAGATGGACCACGAAGAACACGAAGAGCACGAAGGTGGGTGAAAGGACAAAGCGACAAAGCGACAAAGCGACGGAGGGGTGGAGGGAGGCGTCAAGTCACGAATCCCCAAATCTCGGCTTGCCGAGGAACTTTAACGTGACGAAACTGAAAGATGGCGTCATACATTTCGTGCTCTGATTCCTTTGTGTCCTTCGTGTCCTTCGTGGTGAGAAAATGCGCGACGCGCTCCGTGGACAGATCAACAGA
>SKZB01000420.1 GCA_007127615.1 Phycisphaerales bacterium
CAGATCAATCGAGCAGACTTCACAAAGGTCCTGCGTGAGAATGACATCGGGTTTGAGCTCGCGTAGCAGATCGGCATCGAGGCGGTACAGCGACCGATCCGCCCCGGTGTCGTCCGGCTGATCCGCGCGGTCGTTTTCCGGCCGGTCCCGCAGGGCCGCACGGACCTGCCGGTCGATCTCCGCGCTGGTCGTTGCGCCGGTCGCCGCAGTGGTGCGCTGTCCCGTCAGCACCGGTCGGTCGGCCAGTGACGGCGGCCAGTCACATTCGTGCGATCGCCCGACCAGCAGGTGCTCCCCGCCGATGGCGGCGAGCAGTTCGGTCGCGGATGGCAACAGGGAAACGACGCGCATAGGGCACCTGTGTCTGCAGAGAATTCAACGATTCCCCACCAGTGTACTCGTTGCGGTCGCTGTGGACTCGTGCCGGGTCATTCAATTCGGTACCGGCGGCAGCGTGATCCCGAAGAATCGTTCGGCGTTGGTATCGAGTTGGTCTTCAAAAGCCGCTTCGTCTTCGCCGCGCAGCGCCGCAATGTGGCGCCCGATATGAACGACGTACTTCGGCTCGTTCGGCCTTGCGGTCCGCACCGGCTCGGGGGAGAGGAACGGCGCATCAGTTTCAACCATGATCCGATCGCGCGGCACGAGTTTCGCCGCCGCCGCCACTTCCGGCGCGTTTCGAAAGGTCACCACCCCCGTAAAACTGATCCACGCACCGAAATCAAGCACCTTCCGCGCATCGTCCTCATTGCCGGTGAAGCAGTGGAAGACGAATCGCTCCGGCGCGAGCGCGGACGCGCGCAGGACGGGAATCAGCTCATCGAACGCCTCGCGGCAGTGGACGACGATCGGCTTGTCGAGTCCCTCAGTCTTCCACTGCGCCAGGTGCGCAAGCTGCTCTTCCAGGACGCGGTCCTGCGCCGCGCGCGGCGGCCGGTCGTAATGGTTGTCGAGGCCGAGTTCACCCCATGCGACGCACTTTGGATCCTCGCCCACCTGCCGAAGGACCTCCCAGTCGATCGCGCCGTCGCTGTGGAGGGGATGGACGCCGGAGCTGCACCAGACGTTCTCGTGACGCTGCGCAAGATTGAGCGCGGCCCGGGCATCGTCACTGGTGGTGGCAATCGTAATCGCACCGCGGACCCCTTCCGCACGGGCATCGGCGAGAACCTGATCCACGCGGCCGTCGTAGTCTCGAAACGTCAGGTGACAGTGGGTATCGATCATGCAGTTCAACGATACCACGTCCGCGCCGCGTCACAAGCAGCGCGATTCAGGACGGGCGATCGTGAGAGCGATAATGCCGTCTACTTTGTCGCGCGGCGGGTCTTCGCTTCATCCAGAATCGATGTCATCCGGCGGTGGACCTCGCGCCGATCCGGGCTGAGTTTTTCCGCCTGCTCTTCGGCGTGGTAGCTGCTGCGGACGAGCGGGCCGGATTCGACGACCTTGAAGCCGCGCTTCAGCCCCTCTTCCTTGTACATCTCGAACTGTTCGGGCGTGACCCAGCGATCAATCGGCAGGTGATTGCGCGTCGGCTGGAGATACTGACCGATCGTGAAGATATCGACCTCGGCGTTGGCGAGCAGGTCGTCCATGAGCCGGAGAACTTCCTCATCGCGTTCGCCGATCCCGACCATGATGCCGGTCTTGGTGACCAGCCCGGCCTGCTTGAACTGTTTGAGCACGCTCATGGAGCGTTCGTACTTTGCCTGCGGCCGGACGGTCGGGTGCATGCGTTTCACGGTTTCCATGTTGTGCGAGATGATCTCGGGCCTGGCATCGCAGACGGTCCCGATGTCGTGCGGCATGCCCTTGAAGTCCCCGGTGAGGACTTCGACGGACATTTCCGGACAGGCGGCATGAACCTGGCGGATCGTTTCGGCCCAGATCGCGGCGCCGCCATCGGCAACGTCATCGCGGTCGACGGAGGTGATCACCACGTGCTTGAGCTGCATCAGACGGAGCGACTCCGCCACGCGGCGGGGCTCGTCATCATCGATGGGAAGCGGCTTGCCGGTCTTGACGTTGCAGAAGCCGCAGGCGCGGGTGCAGGTATCGCCGAGGATCATGATCGTGGCGGTGCCGCGGCTCCAGCACTCGCCCATGTTGGGGCAGGAGGCCTCCTGACAGACGGTATGGAGGTTGTGTTCATCCATGATCGCCTTGAGGCGGTGGTAACCCTCGCCGCCGGGCACGCGGGCGCGGATCCAGTCTGGCTTGCGGCCGATGGCGGAGTGCTGGACGGCGGCGCCAGAGTTATTGAGGACCATTCCCGTGAGCGAGAGTCGGGGTTTGCCGACATTTCGCGCGGTATCGCCGCCGAGCGGCCGGGGATGACGCGGCGCGGCGGGCGTCGTGGGGGCAGGGGAACTCGTCGGCGCTGTGGAAGACATGCTGGCAGTAGTCTAGCGTGGGTCGGGGCCGCTTTCCGAAGGAGTTGGCGGGAAGCGCCGGAATGATCGATCGCGGAGAATCCGGGCCGAGTGACCCGGATTCTCGGAATTTGGATAACGGACACGGGCCGGTTGCCGATAACCACGGCAACGGCGGCGGCGTTGGCTCGGGTTGTCGGCCGACTTTCGGGTTGGTCGATTTGGACGATTGTCAGTTCGTCGGGTACGCTCCGGGATCTGACAGGATGGCGCGAATTCGAATGGACGCCGCATGAGACGTCGCGGAGCCGTCGGGTCAATGTCCGGTTCCACAATTCCCGTGTCCGTATGGAGAGAGTTGGTGAGTCAATCATGAAGATCAGAACGAGAGTCCTCGCACACCTGCTCATTCTGCCCCTCGCCCTGGCATGGTTCCTGCCGCTGCTGGGATGTGAGGTCGATTCCTATCTTGATCCATCGAGAACCGGACGGTTTCACCACACTCCGACCGTGATCCCCATTCTCGAACGAATCGATGTCATCGAGCAGGAGGAGTCCGCATGGGGCGAGACCACGGGCGTCTTGCCGGAAGATCTGCTTCCGAACGATCTGACCTACATCCTCTCGCCCGGCGACTTCATCACCGTGGAGATTTTCCAGGCCATGGCGGCCGGCGAATGGCGGGCTCACTCCCGGCGCATCGACGCCAACGGCAATTTCCGCATTCCCGAAATCGGCGATCTCCCGGCGGCGGGTAAGACGGCACAGGAATTCGAAGACTTGATCGTCGATCGCCTGCGGGATCTGGTCGTTGATCCGAGAGCGAACGTCGTCGTCGAAGAAGGTGCGGCTTACACCTATACCGTTGACGGATTCGTCGCCAATCCCGGCATGTTCACCATTCGGCGGCCCGATCTGCGGCTTTCCGACGCTCTGGCTTCGATCGGTGGCGTTCCGCGAACGGCGCGCACGGTGTACGTGGTGAGACAGGTGCCGTTGACCGAGGATGTGCGCCCGACATACGAACGAGACCGCGAGCCGCCGCAACGCGAGCGGCCGAGTCAGCCGGCGCCGCGCCAGGATGCACCGGTCGATATTGAAGATCTGATCGAGCAACTCGAAGACGAGCCGCGACCGGGACCGAGGCCGGGGATGTTCGGCTCGCTCGAAAGCGGGCTGGTGGATATTGATGAACTTCAACCGGTTCGGGTTTCTGATCAGCCGGCCGTGGATCTGGATGAGGTTCGCGCACCGCGACAGGATCTTGAGCAACCGCTCGATGAAACGTTCATATACGACCAGGAGAGGGGCGAGTGGGTCCGAACCCGCGTGGCGGGTGAGGCAACCGGCGAGCGGCGTCGTGATGACCGGCAGCGGCGTCCGGGCGGCGAGCTGGTGCTGGAACGAGTCATCGAGATTCCGTACGAGCGACTGAGGACGGGAGACAGCGGCTACAACCTCGTCGTTCGGCCGCGCGACCGAATCTACGTTGAAGGCCCCGATTCGGGCGTGGTCTACGTCAGTGGCGAAGTGGCACGCCCCGGTGTGTACTCCATGCCGCAGGACGGGACGCGATTGACGCTCAGTCGCCTCGTGGTGGCGGCGGGAGATCTCGGCGCGGTCGCGATTCCCGAGCGGGTTGATCTGACGCGGATGGTCGGCCCGAACCGCGAGGCCACGCTGCGACTGGATCTGGCCGCCATTCGCCGTCGCACCGATCCGGACGTCTACATCAAACCCAATGATCATGTCATCATCGGTACCAGTTTCCTGGCGACCCCGCTGGCCGTCATTCGCAACGGTTTTCGGGCAACGTACGGGTTCGGGTTTCTGCTTGATCGCAACTTCGGAAATGACGTTTTCGGCGCACCACCCGTCAATCGCCTTAACTAATCGACCCGGTTCGGCAGGATGACGGCCGCGAGCCGAGAGAGCGTCCCTTCCGATCGCGGGAAGGGTTCAATTCACGTGAGCTCGGGAATTGGGCGAACTTTCTGGTCCGCTTGGTGCGTACTAAACGCCTCCGGTGGTCATATCCTGAGGTTGGACGGAGAAATCAGTCTGGTGATCAGCCGACGTTCCGTTCGGTGGAAGGCCGACAAGAGCGGTTCCGGCGTCACCGGGCATGTGCGGATTCCCGGATGAAGTGGCGTGCCGGGCTGGTCGATGTGGTGAATCGGAAACGATGAGTGAATTGACGCATATTCGGACCAGTGAGCAAGCCGCCGGAGCAGAAGCTGATTCGGAGTGGCGCTGGCCGCTCATCGGCGGGGTCATCCTCACCGCCATTGTCGTCGCCACGTATTGGGACTTCTTCTATCGGCAAGTTCAATTCATTATCAACCACCAGGCCGATTGGGGACATACGGCGGTCATTCCGGCAATCGCGGCCTACTTCGTCTATCTCCAGCGCGACAAGATACTGGCCCGACCCTTTCGAACGACATGGATCGGGCTGGTACCGGTGGTCCTCGGCGTGGCCATGTACATCACCTTCTCGCTGGGGCCGCTGGCCATTCGGCATCACAATCTGCAGGCGGTCGGCGTGATGACGACGATCGGAGGGCTCGTGCTGCTGTTCTGCGGCTTCCGCGCGATGCTCTGGCTCTGGTTTCCTCTGCTGTACCTCTTTGTCTTCGGCCAGACGATCTCCGACCGGTTCATGAACATCGTGACCTATCGGCTTCAGGACATTGCCGCCATCGGTTCGTACTACGTCTTCAACCTGATGGGGATCAACATCGAGAAGTCAGGCAACATTCTGACGATCATCATGCCCGATGGCGAGGAACGCGGGCTCAACATTGCCGAGGCGTGTTCCGGCATGCGCATGCTGATGGCC
>SKZB01000158.1 GCA_007127615.1 Phycisphaerales bacterium
CCTTCGCAAGCCGAGCGTTGAGGAATCGTGACTTGACGCTTCTCTCCACCCCTTCGTCTCTCCGTCGCTTCGTCGCTTCACCCCTCCATCTCATCTTCGTGTTCTTTGTGGCTACGCTCTTTCCGTCTGTCTGTTCACAGAACTCGCGCGCCTCTTTCTCACCACGAAGAGCGCGAAGTACACGAAGGATTCAAAGTACGAAACCGCTCCAGCGCGTCGTAGAGCCGGCGGCCCGTTGGGCCGGTCCTCCCTCGTTCCGAAGGGTGCATCAGTCGCGAGCGTAGATGAGGATATCGTCCGGGCACCACACGTAGCCCGCGTGTGACCGGTAGCCCCTGAGCCACAGCACTCCGTCCATGCGTCGAAGATAGAACCCCTTGGGCGTATCATCGCTGTCGTCGAGCGGAGCCGAGATGATCGTGATCGAGCCCGGGGGCGCCCGGTGCCTGGTCGCAGGAAATCCGACGGAACCTTCGGCTTGGTCCAGGAACTGAAGTCTCAAATGCGGCCCCAGTTCAAGCGGGCACTCGACCAATCCTGACGCGAGCGCGCGCGCGGTCAGTTGATCGTGCGTGGCGCCTTCTGCGAAGCCGAGATCAGCCACCGAAAGGGCCGCGACCTCGATGACCCTCCTTCGGCTCATGGGCGTGAACCGTCGATCTTCGAACAGAGCCTCGGCCGCCTGATTGAGCCGGACCTGGCGCTTTCGGAGGGCCTGAAGCAATTGGCGCTTGTCCGTACCGCCGAGGCGCACGGAACTCGGAACACGCGGGTCACGCATACGCTCGCTCCTCTCGCGCGTCGGCCGAACGGCTATGCGTTTCTGTTGCGGGGCCGTTGCGTAAACGCCCTCCGGCATCGAAAGCAGTGTCCGCCGGAGGCGGGCACGAGCAGCGGTGGGGGACAAGGACCCGATTCGCCGCCCTGTTCGGATCTTCGTCTGTCTCTACCACAGTGGATCCAGAGAGCACGGAGAAAATCACCGACCAGTCATGAAATCCCCATCAATATCTTCCTCTGTACTCTCTGTGTATTCTGCGGTGATCCGCGTTGTCATCGATGTTTGTATGTATCGTAGTTCGCTCCGGTCAGAGCACAAAATTCCCTCAGGCGATCCTCCGGCACTGACGCACCAACGTCAAGCGGGCAACCGGGATCACCTGCGTCGTACCACTGCAGAATCATTCCGTCCCTCGTGTAAACATGGCAATGATCCGCGATCTCGGAATGAGCGTGGCGCGAGGCCAGGTCTGCCAGATCGCCCAGGATCTCTGGTGAAGCGGGCAAGTGATACGTCAGCGGCTTCGGCCAGAAAGTCCCGCGAACAACCTCGTGCCATGCCGCGATGGAATGCTGCTCCAGGAACTTGCGGACGTCCGGGGCCATGGACACTCCCTCAAGATAAATAGCGGCGCCGGAATCGGGGAGCAGGCGAGAAAGATCGCGGAAGAACGGCTCAAACTCGGACAGGCCCGAGACGACCCAACGAGTGTCATCGCCGAGACAGATGCCTTTGTCTGGGGCGGGGCCAAAGGCCTTCTTGAGGCACACAAATGAAATCACCCCGCCAAGGATCGCCAGTGCGATGCCGGGGATATGCTGAAACCGATCCCGAAGACCCCCGACGATTGGAGGAACTGCACAATCGCAAAGAGGCCCGCAAGCCCACCGATGATGATGAGAACGAGTTTCATGGAAGCGACCGGACGCCAAAGATAACCGGCGCCCGTCAGGGCGGCGTGACCTGCCCCCGTTCCATCCACCTTTCGCGGATTCCTGAAGGGCCAGCAGAAGTCGGGGTGACAGGATTCGAACCTGCGGCTTTCCGCCGCGGTGGACGCTTTACCGGAGGTGCATTGATCAGCCGGTCAAGATCGTCTCGACCTCTGCCGGGTTTGAACGCTCGTTCGCGCCGGATCGTCCCCGGAACGGACCTCTTGAACCGGTCCCTGGAAAAGGAAAAGTCGGGGTGACAGGATTTGAACCTGCGGCCTCGTCGTCCCGAACGACGCGCTCTACCAAGCTGAGCTACACCCCGTGTGTAGCGATCTCATGAATTGTGGCCCGCAAAAGAAAGGGCGGCGGACGAGTGGGCGAGACAGGATTCGAACCTGTGAAGGCATACGCCAGCAGATTTACAGTCTGCCCCCTTTGGCCACTTGGGTACTCGCCCTGATTGCGTTTCCGAACGATCGAGCGGGGCAGTGTACCCCGTCCCGAGAATCCGATCAAGCAGTTCGGAAGGTTCCCATTACGTCAGAAGCGTCAACATCCAGAACGCGACCGGGGCGACCATCAGAGGGGAGTCGAGAACGTCCAGTACGCCGCCCATGCCGGGCAGGATCTGCGAGGAATCCTTGATCCCCGCGCCGCGCTTGAGCAGGCTCATCGTGAGATCGCCGAACTGGCCGACCAGGGCGAAGACGACCCCGCAGAGAAGGCCGACCCAGAGCGGGACGTGATCGGACGGATCGACCAGGACCGCGCTCAACGCCGCGAGCCCGAGCCCCACCAGAGCCGAGGTCACCACGCCGCCGATGAGACCCTCCCACGTCTTGCCGGGGCTGAGCCACGGGATGAGTTTGTGCCGGCCGATCGACATGCCGGTGAAGTAGGCGCCGATATCGCACGCCTTCGTCGTCAGCACGATGCCGACGATCCACCAGGCGGTATGGTCCCGGCGCAGCAGCAGCAGGAACCCGAGCATGATGCCAAGGTAGACCATCGCGAACATGACCCCGCCCGCGGCGGCGAGCACGCCCTGCACGTTTTTCTGCCGGCTGAAGGTGAGCAGCGAAAGGACGAACATGCCGATCAGACCGGTCGAAAAGACCGCGATGGCGGTCACGACTTCCGCATCCATCGGGATCGCGTAGGTCATGACCAGCCCGACGACCGCGCCGAGTGCGGTCAGCCAGCGGCGCGCATGAATGTTGTTCGCTTTGACGATGGCGGACAGCTCGAACGCGGCGAGCGGCGCCACGATCAGGGCGAGCATGAACAGGATCAGACCGCGGGGAGGATGGTCCTTGCCCCGGAAGAGATCCTGCCAGAAGCCGTGCAGTTGCACGGTATCGAGCCAGTCATCGAACCAGACGATGAGGAGCAGGGCGATGATCAGAACCGGGCCGGTGATGAGGCGATACCGCAGCATGGGAGCGATCAACCACGTGTTCAGTAGCGGGGGATCTGCGGATCGATCTCGACCGACCACCGGTCGATCCCGCCGACCATCGAGCGGACATCGGTGAAGCCCTGCTGCAGCAGGTAATCCGTCACGCGCTGCGAACGCATGCCCGCGTGACAGTACACCACGATCGGCTGCTCCTTGTGCGGCTCCAGTTCCTCCAGCCGCTGCGGAATCTCCTGCATGGGCACAAGGCGCGAACCGTCAATCCGCGCGACCTCATACTCTTCGGGCGTGCGGCAATCGAGCAGCAGGAACGATTCCTCCTTCTGCTTCAGCAGTTCGTGCGTCTGGTGGGGTGTGATCGTGGTCATCTCTTCCAAGATTTGTAACGGACCGGCCAATCGTCCGGGTATTGCATCTGCGGATCCGGCTCATCAACGTGCCGGGGCGTGATGGCGTTTTCGGCATCAATCCAGGCGCGGTACGTCGCGTACTCATGATCGGGCAGGTGAACGTCGGTCGACCTGGTCGGCCGCTCGATCCGCCACGGATGCCGGCCGCGAAAAATCGTCTCGAACGGGGCGATGATCACGACGCCGCCGGCCTGGAGCAGATCGAGTCCGCCCTCGACGAGATGAACGAGCGCGTTCTCTTCCGTCTCGAGCACGGTCTCGATCGTCGGCGCCTCGCCGCGCTGCCGCGCGGTCTGATCGGTCAGAGCGAGATCCCGCACGTACTGCGGATGATGCTCGATCTGCCGCCGGGGAACTTGCACCGTGATCAGCGGCCAATGGCTACGGTCGTGGCCCCGGGTGACGGAAGGGGTGTCGCTGACAGAGCTCTGCTCCGCGCCCCCGAGGGCGGGCAGGTCCACGCCGTCGAGCCCCACGGACGTGTTCAGCCGCTGACCGCAACCGGTGAAAGAAGCCGGCAGCAGCAGCACGATCCCGGCCAGCACGGCGCGGGAAAGCACGGTCAGGGAAGGCAAGCGTCCTGGTCTGGAGATATTCATCGTTGACGGGATCTCTCTATCGCTGACGGGCTCACATTATCGATGAGGACGGCTTCTCACTGACCAAACGGGGCGGGACGGATGCAGACTCGAGCGGCTCCATCCTTGAAACGATCTTACCAGTTCACTGCGCCGCGGGTGTTCCCGGCGGAACGAGATCGGGGATCGCCCGGGGGCATGACCATCAATGTTCATCATGACCGATCATGATCGTCGTCATCGAGGCGCAGCCCCCGGATCGCGCTGCGAACCGTATCGGGATCGAACCCCCGCCGCGCGAGCAGGCCGGAGAGACGCCGGATCCTGGTCATCCGGGGCAGGCCGCTCATCGTCCGCAGGCGCCGCTCCGCCAGCGCGATCGCGTCCTCAACGGGATCGGTTTCCGACAACACCGCGCGGGCCGCCCGTTCGGCGAGCTCACGATCGACCCGCTTCTCCACGAGCTTTTGTACGAGCAGACGACGACCCGCGGGCTTCTGCCGCAGAATCGACTCGGCCAACTGCCGCGCGAACTGTTCATCGTCGAGCCAGCCGTCCTCGGCAAGCTGGTCGAGAACCCGGTCCACCAGCTCGCGCGGAAAATCTCTCTTGAGAAGACGTTCGGCCAGGTCGCCGCGGCTGTAACTCCGGCGGGCGAGTCGGGCCAGAGCCGCCTTGCGGATTTTCATGAGGGTCCGGCTGGCTTCGACGCGGAAGGCGAGTTCCTCGGTCCACGCCATCCCGACTTCCAGACCGAGCCCTTCGACCTCGTGATCCGCCAGGGTCACCCGGCGACGGCCGCCCACCTTGATCCGCCGCCGGTTGGGATTGCTCGGCAGGGGTTCGATCGCGGTGATGGTCGCCGTCCCGGATGGTGCGTCTGTTTCATGCATGATGGATCGAGAGCCGAGCGTGAATCGCGAACGGAGGGCGGGCATTCAGGTCAACGCATCGAGATAGCCGGCCAATTCGCCCAGGGCCTTCTCGTCACCGACCGCCTGGGCCCGCTCGATCCCCCGTTCGAGGGTTTCCCGCGCCTCTTCCGTGCGGTCCAGCTCATCCAGCGATTTGGCCCGGTGATAGTAGGCGTAGCA
>SKZB01000061.1 GCA_007127615.1 Phycisphaerales bacterium
CAGCCCATGCTCGCACCACGGCTCCGGCGCCCGCGGAAAGCTCGCCTCCGCGCCGGAACCGTGCGATGTGATCACCCCGCCGCGATAATCGGCTTGCCGTCCCGGCGGGCAACTCACCCGCGCGACGATTCGCACCGATCGAACCGAAGGAACAATCACCTCCGACGGCTCATCCGGATCGACCGCGTTCCGCCAGGTTCGCGGCAGGGATTCGACCTCCTCACGAAACTCCGACCAGAACGCGTCAAAGTCTCCCGGCGGCGCGCCGCTGACCCGCTGCGCCAGCGTCTCTTCGGCGGTGAGGCCGTAATCCTCCGGTTGTGAGAGCAACGCTTCGTCCCTTCCCGACCCGCGGAAACCGAACCGCGGGCCGTTTTTCGAACCGAATCAGCGATAAGATGCACCCAGGATACCATGCGCGAATTTGATCTGCTCCGCCATATCTACCGCTCGAACGACCGGCTTGATGTCGCCGTGCGCATTCCGCCCGGCGACGACATGGGCATGATCCGGTTCGGCGGGGGCGACGTTCTCGCCGCCGTCGATCAACTGGTCGGGGGCCGGCATGTCAATCTTGAAACGACATCGCTTCAGCTCGTCGGCCGCAAGGCCATCGCGCGCAGTCTGAGCGATATTGCCGCCATGGCCGCCCGTCCACTCTGCACGCTGGTGGCGGCGACGTTGCCGCCGGATTTCGGGGAAGACCGTGCTCAGCAACTCTTCGAATCCATGCGACGCACCTGTGAGCGGTTCGCCTGTCCGCTGATCGGGGGCGATCTCGCCTTTCACGGAGATCCGGCCCACCCGCTGGTCTGTTCGGTGACGGTCCTCGCCGAACCGGGACCGGTGGCGCCCGTTCTGCGGAGTGGCGCGAAGCCGGGCGACACCTTGTACGTGACCGGCCAACTCGGCGGCACGATGCTCGACGACGGTTCCGGACATCACCTCACCTTCGATCCGCGCATCACCGAAGCCCTTATGCTTGCCGGGGAACTCGGCGAACGACTGCATGCGATGATCGATCTCAGCGACGGACTCGGCCGCGATGCCGATCACATCGCCGAGGCATCGGGCGTGAAGATCGTCATCGATGCCGCCCGACTGCCCCGCCGCGGGAACGCGACGTGGGAAGACGCGCTGCAGAACGGTGAGGATTACGAACTCTGCTTTGCGGCCGCGGGTTCGGTGCCGAGCGAAGTCCGCGGCGTTCCGATCACCCCGGTCGGAGAGGTTCTACCGGGCGATGCCGATGAATCGCCCGCGCGGCTCTGCGTGCGGGATGGTGATACCCTGCGGGAAGCCGGCGACTTCGGCTGGCAGCACGAAGCATGATGATCCGCACGACCGAACATGCCGAAGCGACCATGCGCCTCGCCGCGGAGCTGGCCTCGCGCCTGGAGCGGAGGGATCTCGTCACCCTCGACGGCCCGCTCGGCTCGGGCAAAACCTGCTTCGTCCGCGGGCTCGCGCGCGGCCTGGGGATTGATCCCCGTGAGGTCAGCAGCCCGACGTTCGTCCTCTGTCACGAATACACCGGCCGCGATGGGCTCATCCTGGCGCACCTCGATGCCTACCGTCTGTCGGGGCCGGAGGAGCTCGACTCGATCGGCTGGGAGGACTTGCTGGCCGCGCCCGACACGATCCTCGCGATCGAATGGCCGAGCCGGATCGCTTCCGCGTTGGCGGGACGGCCGGTGATCGAGATCACCTTCGAACACGTCGATGATCGGACTCGCCGCATCGAGTTCAACGTTCCCGAATCGCTCCGTCATCGTCTGGAAGGTTTCGCGCATGTCTGAAAGAGGCTCAAACGATCAACCCGGCAACCGCGCGAACGGATCCGGCGTGCCGACCTGTCCGATCTGCGGCCGCGAGATCGATCGTGATGGCGATGCACGTCCCTTCTGTTCCACCCGCTGCCGATGGGTCGATCTGAGCAAGTGGTTCAGCGGCGGATACTCGATATCCCGCCCCGTCGAAGAAGAAGATCTCGATGCCGGCGACTGATGGACCGGCTCGGTTCAATCGATTCCCCCGCCCCGTTCTGTTTCCATGACTCACTCCGACACCATTCGTTCCCACCGTCAATCTGAACGAGCGCATGCCCGCGCGCTGGAGGTACTCGTCGGCGGGGTCAACAGCCCGGTTCGCGCGTTCCGCGCGGTGGATGTCGAGCCGATCCTGATGAGCCGCGCGGCCGGCGCTTGGCTGACCGATCTGGATGGGAATCACTACGTTGATCTCGTCGGCGCGTACGGGCCGGCCATTGTCGGCCACGCGCATCCGGAAGTGGTCGACGCCGTTCAACGGGCGGCGGCCCGGGGATTCTGTTTCGGGGCGACCGCGCCGGACGAGATCGAACTCGCGGAAGTGATCCTGAGCGCGCTGCCCGGTCACGACCGCATCCGGTTCGTCAACAGCGGCACCGAGGCGGCGATGAGCGCAATCCGGCTCAGCCGGGCCGCGACCGGACGGGCGAAACTCATCAAGTGCCTCGGCTGCTACCACGGCCACGCCGATCCGCTGCTCGTCGCGGCCGGGTCCGGGGCGGCGACCCTCGGTGAGCCCGATTCCGCCGGTGTCACGCCCGCCCAGGCCGCGGACACGCTTCTGGTTCCCTACAACGACGCCGAAGCGGTTGAGAGCGTCCTGAATGAAAATCCCGGTCAGATCGCCGCGCTGCTGATCGAACCCGTGGCCGGTAACATGGGCATGGTGCTGCCCGGCGAGGGTTACCTGGCGCGATTGCGCGAGCTCTGCGATCAACACGGGACGCTGCTGGTCTTCGACGAGGTCATGACCGGCTTCCGCGCGGCGTGGGGCGGCTACCAGAATCTCTGCGGGGTGCGTCCCGACATCACCTGTCTCGGCAAAACCATCGGGGGGGGGATGCCGGTCGCGGCGTACGCGGCCCGTCGGGAGTTGATGGACCTCGTCAGTCCGATCGGACCGATGTACCAGGCCGGCACGCTGAGCGGCCACCCGATCGGCATGGCCGCGGGCCTCGCCACGCTTCGGCTCTGCCGCACCGAGTCGTTTTACGATCGTCTAGATGAGACCGCGGCGCAGCTCGCCGATCGCCTGCGCCGCGCTGCGGAGGAAGCCGGGGTGGCCATTCAAACCCACGCCCGGGGCGGCATGCTGGGCCTGTTCTTTTCGAATCATCCGGTGCGCCACTTTGCCGGCGCCCGGGCGTGTGATGCCGGCCAGTTCCGCCGGTACTTCCGCGCGATGCTCGAGCGCGGCATCTGGTTACCCCCTTCGCCGTTTGAAGCATTGTTCATCTCCAGCGCGCACGGTGAAAAGGAGATTGAACACATCGTGAGCGCGGCTCGACATGCCTTCCGCGCAGCGGCAGAGGGTGAACGCTCATGAAGCCGCTCCGCATCGGGACGCGCGGCAGCGAGCTCGCGATCACACAGACCCGTCTTGTGATCGATCTCCTGCGCGCGGCGCACGGCGAACTGGACTTTGCGGAGGTCATCCTGCGCACCCACGGTGATGTTCACGTCGCCCGGCCCATGACCGAATCGGACTGGCCGGTGGGCGGTTTCGTCGGCACGATCGAACGGGCGCTGCTCGATGGAGAAATCGACATCGCAGTGCATAGTTTGAAGGATCTTCCGACCGTCCCGACACCGGATCTGACCGTGGCGGCGATTCCCGAACGAGCATTGCCGCACGATGTGCTGGTGCTGGATCGACCCGCTTCGCTCGATGCACTGTCGCCGGATTGGCGCATCGGAACCGGCAGCCCGCGCCGGATCGCGCAGTTGCGGCAGCGGGGACTGACCTACGCTTCGCCGGTGCGCGGCAACGTGCCGACGCGCCTGGGCATGGTCGGCAAGGGCTTGAACGGTGTGGTCCTCGCGGCGGCGGGATTGGAGCGGCTCGGCCTCGCGCCGAAGCATGCGATCGCTCTGCCCATCGAAGCATTTCCGTGCGCGCCGGGGCAGGGGGCGCTCGCCGTCCAGTGCCGATCGTCGAATTCGGAGTTGATCTCACGGCTGAAGGTCATCGATCATCCGGCGTCCCGCCGCGCGGTGGAAGCGGAGCGGGCGGTCCTGCGTTCACTCGGCGCCGGATGTCAGACCCCGCTGGGCGCTTATGCCCGAATTGAGGGCGATTCCGTCGAGCTGACAGCCCAGCTCTTCTCCCCCGATCACGAAACCGTGGTCACGGAACGACACCGGGGCCGCGACTCCGAAACGGTCGGGCGTGAACTGGCGGGCAGACTCGCCGCGGCGCTCGCGCGAAAGGAAGAAGCATGAGCGGTCGCGCCGCGCGGATCTGGGTGACGCGCGATGAAACGCCCGACGGTCCATTGGGTCGTGCGTTGGGCGATGCCGGCCTCGAGCCGGTCTGCGAGCCGGTGATCTCGCGCCGGCCCACGAGCGATGCGCGTGAAGAGCTCTCGGTCCTGACCGGCGCGGATTGGCTCGTCATCACCAGCGCCTTCGCCGCGAACTGCCTGGCGGATCTGCCCGCGAAGCCGCCGCGGATTGCGGCGGTCGGCCCCGCGACGGCCGGGGCGATCCGCGCGCGCGGCGGGAAGGTCGATCTCGAAACCCGCCGCGGCGGCGAAGCGCTCTGGGCCGCGTTGCGTGAACGCACGGACCGCGGCGTGATCTGCTACCCGCGCTCGTCGCTCGCCTCCCCCCCCGAAGCGTGGGGCGATGTCCTCATCGTCAGCCCGGCGGTGTACGAGAGCGAACCGCGCGACTTCGATCCGTCGGTCGTCGGGCGCATCGACTGGATCGCCGTCACCAGCCCCAGCGCGGTCCGGATCATCGGCCCGCGGGATGCCCCCTTCGCCAGTATCGGTCCGGCGACGACGGCGGCCCTGCGTGAACTCGGCATCACGCCCCGCGTCGAAGCAGCGCGGCCGACCTTCGAAGATCTCGCGCGGGGGATCGCAGATCACATCCTGAAATGAGTCAAGCCGTAGGCGCAACGACGTTGTTTCAACGTTTCGAAGCGTCATTCCGCGTTCGAGCGGTACCACGCGGCGTACTCCAGCGCGAAGTAAGTGAAAATCACATCCGCGCCGGCGCGGGCGAGCGCGGTCAGCGATTCGACCATCACCGCGGTTTCATCCAGCCGGCCGAGTTCCGCGGCGCTCTTGATCATCGCGTACTCGCCGCTGACCTGATAGGCGGCGATCGGCAGGGTGGTCTGTTCCCGCAGGCGGGTGATGATGTCGAG